>NZ_FNHB01000005.1:196911-269290 GCF_900104455.1 Dendrosporobacter quercicolus | reverse complement strand
CTAATCAGACGCAGACCCATCTTCCAGCGGTAGCATCTTCAGAGGCCACCTTTGCTATTTCAAGCATGCGCTCAAAATACTTTATTCGGTATTAGCACCACTTTCGCGGTGTTGTCCCCATCTGGAAGGCAGGTTGTCTACGCGTTACTCACCCGTTCGCCACTATTTCCGGACGCTGGACTTTAGATATTGGATGTTGGATCAAATCTTTTTTTGCTTTTTCCAACCTCTAACGTCCAAAGTCCAACGTCCAAAAACCGTTCGACTTGCATGTGTTAGGCACGCCGCCAGCGTTCGTCCTGAGCCAGGATCAAACTCTCCATAAAAGTATTATGAAGAACCTTGATGGCTCTTATAAGTTTAGAAATAATTGGAGCGGAAAACGAGATTCGAACTCGCGACCCTCGCCTTGGCAAGGCGATGCTCTACCACTGAGCTATTTCCGCACTGTTTCACGGTATTACCGCGACGCAGCATTTATGCTGCGAGTCCCGACAGCTCCTCTGGAACTGTTCAGGGTACATCTGGCATTTTCATCTTACATTGTTTAGTTTTCAAGGAACACTTCCACTTTTAATACCTAGGCTATTCTTGCTGCTAAATCAGATAGCGGCAATCAGCCTGTATTAGTTTTGCAGCCATCACGGCAATTGCCATGACAGTTATTTATTTTACAACATTTTTCGCCTTGTGTCAACAATTTTATTCATAATAAATCGGCACATTTTATTGCCGCAGCGTATAGCATATATAGATAATATCGTAACTACAGCTGGCATGGTTGACTTTGCTTTAGTCGGCTGCTTTCGCAAGCGACTTTTATATATTAACACTCGCCATTGCTTATGTCAACACTTAATTCTAAAATTTATTCAGGAATTGCAAACTTATCTTAGAGTGTCTTAAAACGATCAAATGCCCAATGACGACGCAAGCAAACCAAGCGCAAATACTCCCGCCTTGCCTAAGCCTGCTCCAGTCTAAGGCGGGTTTGGCCCAGCATAATAATTCTATTGAATAATTTTTCTGAAAATTTACATTACTATATTGACATTTCAGTTCGTTTATGTAAGAATGTAAACATATTTCAAATACACTATCGTTCTTGATAAACGAAATAACTTACTCATTACAGTGATGATCGGGAGCGGAATATCTGCTTAACCCGCTACAGAGAGCCGGTGGTTGGTGCGAACCGGAGCGGCGCGAATATTCTAAATCACCCGTGAGCCCTTTACCGAAGACAAGTTGATGATTTAACTTCAATTTGTTTTTAAGTAACAGCGTCAGCTCTGCGTTAAGGAGCAGCCGGTGCTGGCCGGTCAGAGAGAGTAAAAACAGGGTGGTACCGCGAATTTTTCGCCCCTGTCGACATATTTACGTCGACAGGGGCGTTTTTATTTACAAAAAAGGAGGAGCTTTTCGTGAAACAAATTTTATCAATAACATTAAAAAATCAGCCTGATGCTTTAGTACGTTTGGTAGGTGTAGTTTATCGCCGCGGGTTTGCAGTCGAAAGCCTGTCGGTAACTCCTGCACCTATGCCGAATTATGCCTGTGTTAAGGCAGTCGTCAACGACTGCCTGCCGCCCTCCGGTCAGCTGTTACAGCAAATTCGAAAATTGGTTCATGTAGAAAGCGCTGAACTGCTCCCCACAGACTATGAAGGCCAAGCAAAAAGCTTCTAGCACCTACCAGACCGTCCGGCTTGCTTCGCAGCATCCTCATAAAGGACGACAGAATAAAAAATTAATCTTTGGAGGCTTTTAAATGAAACTATCAGGTAGTGAAATCATCGTAAACAGCCTGCTGGATATTGGGGTAAGCACGGTATTTGGCTATCCTGGCGGGCAAATCATGCCTTTATATGATGCGCTTTACAATAGCCGGCTCAAACATATTCTTACTGTCCACGAACAAGGGGCCGCCCACGCCGCCGACGGCTACGCGCGCGCCACTGGCCGGGCCGGTGTCTGTATAGCCACCTCCGGGCCTGGCGCAACCAACCTCGTTACCGGCCTGGCAACTGCTTTTATGGATTCGGTGCCAATTGTAGCGATAACCGGCCAGGTTCCTACCCCCCTCCTGGGACGGGACTCCTTTCAGGAAGTAGACATTACCGGCATTACCATGCCAATTACCAAACATAGTTTTTTGATTCGGGATATTAAGGATTTGGCGCCGGCAATTTATGAGTCTTTTGCGATTGCGCTGGGCGGACGTCCCGGCCCGGTGCTTATCGACGTTCCCCGCGACATACTGCAAGCCGAGACTGGCTGGGAACCAAAAACAGACACCAGCTGCCAACCGTCAGCCACGCTTACCGGCGCTGTCCTGCAAGCCATTGAAACTGCCGCGGTTGCACTCGCAACGGCTGAACGCCCGGCCATTTTAATCGGCGGAGGCGTAATCTCCAGCCAAACCGAAAATGAAGCGCTGGCCTTAACCGGTATTGTTCAAGCTCCTGTTATGAGTACATTGATGGGGCTGGGCGCAATCCCTCACGATCATCCCCGTATGCTCGGCCTGACCGGCATGCATGGCCACAAACCGGCTAACCATGCGGTAAATGATGCCGATGTGTTGCTGGCGGTCGGAACAAGATTTAGCGACAGGGTGACCAGTCATCCGCAAAAATACGCGCAGAATAAAACGGTGATTCAATTGGATATCGACGCAGCCGAAATAGGTAAAAATATCGCTTCCCATATCTCCATCACCGGTGATTTGCGCCAAACTCTCACCGCGCTTACCGACCGGCTAAAAACCAGGACTCTCATTGATTACAGCGGTTGGTGGAACAAGCTCTCGCAATGGCGGCACAGCTTTAACGCCGGTCCCGACGTCACCTCGCTGACCGCGCCCTGGATCATGCAGTTTATGTCTCAGGAATTGGCGGCCCAACCCAAAATTTGGGTAACCGATGTAGGGCAGCACCAAATGTGGGCTGCACAAAGCCTGCAAATCACTGAACCCCGCTCCTGGATCACTTCCGGCGGCCTTGGAACTATGGGTTTCGGTCTGCCGGCGGCCTTAGGGGCGCAAGCTGCGGCTCCGGCGAAACGGGTTATCCTGATTGCCGGAGATGGCGGATTCAAAATGACCGGCATGGAGCTGTATACTGCGGTTAATGAACAGCTTCCGGTGATTAGTGTAATCATTAACAACCGCTGTCTGGGTATGGTTCGTCAATGGCAGCAGTTATTCTACCGGGATCGCTACTCCTGTTCACTTCTGCCTGCATTTGATTTTACCGCCTTTGCCGCTTCTTGCGGGGCAGCCGCCCACACCGCTTCATCCCAGGCAGAATTCCGAAAAGCTTTTGGGCATGCACTTCAAGCTAAAGTCCCCACAGTTATTGTCGCTAACATTGACCAACAGCTCCTTGTTGAACCGATGGTCAGCCCAGGAGAGCCGATCAATGCGTTTTTGGATATTTGAAGGACAGAGGAAGCAAAAAAACACCGCTCCAATCAGCCTGGTCTTTACCAGGAGGATTAGAACGGTGTTTTATTAAAATGACTCTTTGTCCCGCGTCCTTGTGGTTTAAAAGCCCTCACCTGACCAACCTTTTTTACTCGCTTAACCCGGCCTCCTGCCGGACGCAGCATTAAATAGAATTGTTCCTGCTTCGTAAAGCCGAGCTGCTCCAGCGTTTGCCGCTTAGCCGGAGAATCGTCATAGATGGTCGTGTTCACTTTACCTGCCTGATATTTGTTTTCTAATATGCTAAGTGCCTGTCGCAGCAAGTCTTCCCGCAAATGCTCATAGGACCGGTTAAGCGTCATACTCAAAATATGAGCCGCCGATCGGGGGTAACTCCGCAGCTCCACCAAAGCAACCAGTTGCTGTTGTTGGTATAAGACGAATTGCTGATTTCGGGCCTGCATTAAGTAATTTTTAAACCAGCTGAAATTACGCAAAAATAAACTTGGCTGGAATTCGGACGGATTGCGCCTGATCACCTGTTGTATTTTCCGGGGAATACTGGCGCAATACAACTTGTACAACAATGGCCGGTCAGCAAGCTGTAGTTCTTGCAAAGCCGGGCCTGTCGCCGCAGGCAGCTCGCCCGGTTCATCCGGACCGCCAAACGTTCTCTCATAATGGAGAACCTGCGCCTGAACAGTAAAGCCCAGCCGTTCATATAAGGAGCGGGCGGGGTTATCGTGCTTAACCTCTAAAATAACATCATTATTGTTTTTATCAACAACTTCCTGAAACAAAGTCTGTAATACCTTAGTTCCCAAGCCTTGACCGCGATACTTTTTTCTTATTGCAATATAATCTAAATGCAGTTGCTTGGCCGTTAACGATGAGACTTGCATGAAACCAATCACTGTTTCGCCTGCTCTGATGACATATATATTAAAAAACCGATTAATCCAGTTTGACATCTTACTTAAAGGCAGCAGCAGATAATAAAATTGACGGATACGATGCACTCGCTGCTTGATAATACCCGTACTAATTTCATCACCGAACTCTGTTGTGAAAACTTTCTCCAGATCCTGCAAATCCCGGTAACGTACCTTCTCGATCGTTACTTCAGTCCCGTCAAACAGCATCGGCCTTTCCTCCGCTTTTCCCTAATGTTTTATTATATGTAGTTAAGGCCTTAAATTAAAATTGTATTTTTTACCAATTATAAGCTTACTGACTTTTGGCCATGCATTTCAGGTAACCGGCATTGCGCAGGATAGGAATAACCCTGACTGCCGTTACTGCAATAATTACGCTCATCATCAAATCAATCGTAATATACGGCAGAAAACCGATGGCGATGGCTTTACTAACCGTAATCTGCTGCTGAAGATAAAAATTAACAATCGCGTATAAATAAGTTACGCCGACTAAATAAACAACTGCTAATCCACTTAAAACAGCGCCTAATGTTTTTAAAACGGTAATCTCCCGGCATTGATCAACAAACAGTCCAATAACCCCGGCGCATAGGATAAAGCCTGCTAAATAACCAAATGTAGGCTGCAAAACATAGGCCGGTCCTCCGCCATTTGCAAATACCGGTATACCCAGCAATCCAATTCCGACATACAGCAGTTGTGAATACAGACCATTGCGGGCCCCTAAGAAAACTCCGGAATAAGCGCAGAATAAAAATTGCAGAGTAAACGGCACCAGCGGCGTAGGTATTTTGACCAATGCCCCCACCGCTGTCAAAGCGGCGAACATCGAAATCAACAGCATCTCCCGCAGTTGTAATTTCACTTATTATTCCCCTTTTAAGGATACTTTATGAATTATTATATAACTTTGTCCAATCATCGTCAACAAACGGACCCCTGTTCGGTTAACAAGCCTCTCCACCGTTAGAGCATCAACCGCAGTCTCTTGCGGCCGCAGTTCTTAACAAGCAAACAAAGGGCGTGTCGCAAAGAAACGTTTTGGAAAAACGCACTGCGACACGCCTTTTGAACAAATATAAGGGGCTACTTTTTCTTTGTCAAATCAAGCAGGATAGCGCCCAACAAGACGGTTGCCGGCGCAAGCACTGTTTCGTCGAAGTCAAAATACGAATCATGATGGCCGGCTGCCAGGTCAGTACCAACCATAAGATAGGCGGCTTTTCCGCCGTGTTTTTGCACCCGTTCCATAAAATACGTACAATCCTCACTGCCGCCAATATTGCCTGACGGCAAAACAGCCTCGAACAAATTGCTTCGTTCAGCTATCGCACTTATTCTGGCCACAAGGTCAGGATCATTGCCGCACCCTGCCGCGCCGCCCATCTGGGCCAAATCCACGGTCACTCCGTACATAGCCGCCGCTGCATTTAGTATCCGCACAGCCTCGCCATAAACATACTCATTGATGGTTGTGGTCGTGCCGCGGGTCTCCAGCTTTAAGACGGCGCTTGGCGGTATAACATTGCGGCCGGTGCCTGCGTTTAAAACCCCGACATTGATCCGCGATGCCCCCTGGCTATGGCGTGAAATGGCATGAAGATTCAATGCCGCAGCAGCAGCAGCCAGCAAGGCATTGCGTCCTGTTTCAGGCGCAGCTCCGGCATGGGCCGGTACGCCATTAAACACCGCATCCAGCTTGGTTGTTGCCAGAAATCCCTCGGTGTTGCAAGTTACCGTACCGGATTTTTTCAACCCAATCCCCAGATGCAACCCCAATAAATAATCAACATCATCAACAATTCCGCTGGCAACCATGGCTTTTGCCCCGCGTACGCCTTCCTCCGCCGGTTGAAAAATAATTTTTATCCTGCCGGCCAGCTTGTCCCTGAACTGCGCCGCCAGCTCCGCAAAAATCAGGCCGATTGCCGTATGACCGTCATGGGCGCAAGCATGCATAGCGCCCGTATTGACGGAGGAAAAACCGTCCCGCCAGGGGCGGTGCTTGTCAGTTTCCGCTTCCAGTGCATCGTTGGCATCTATATCAAAACGAAAAGCAACCGTTGGCCCCGGCTGGGCAAAGTCCATCATACCAACAACGCCCGTTTTACCGCCCCGCATTTTTTCCACCCACGCCGGATTGGCCCCCTGACTAAGCGCTCTTTGCTGCTCAGCCTCCAGTTGACCGGCCGTTGGAACACCCATCATCGCGGCCTCGTCAACCACTTGATCGCCAGTCAATACTTCATACCCTAAAGCTGTTAACTTGTCAGCCACAAGAGAGGCTGTCCTAAATTCCGACCAGGCAACCTCGGCATATTGATGCAGGTCCCGCCGGTATGCAATCAGCTTCTCCTCTCGCGCTTTGACAAACTGCTGCAACTGTTTATGCATGTATCTCACCTCAACATTATGTTACCATCCACGCCGCTTGAAAACACCGGCGTTCCAATTATAAACAAACCTGCGGCATTCCGCTTGAACGCCATTTACAATAAAATCAGCATGCCCGCGATAATCGCCAGGATCATGCCAAGCGCATTGCGTTTGGCAACTTCCATTGGATTCACTCCGGCGATGCCCGCACAAATAATGGTAGCGCCGGTAATTGGCGACATGGTTCTGCCAAGTGCGCCTCCCAGAGCCGCCATACTACCCATATTGGCAATTTCGAGGCCAAAATCCGCGGCGTGCGGCGTAACAGCTTCATTAAAGGCCACCGCAGCGCCATCCCCGCTGCCGGCAATGATCGCCAGGGCAAAAGGGCCAAAGGCTGCGGCCAGCTTAACAATACCGGTAGAGTTAATCATCGCCGCAATAAAGGCGTCAACCAGACCGAGGGCCTTCATCCCACTGACAAATACCCCTGCCGCAATGATGATCCCCATAATCTGGGCATAGGCGGCCCCCATGCCGTCAAAAAACGATTTAGCAACCTCGGCCGGATTTTTGCGTGTAACGGCAATTGCAATAATCGCGCCAATCACCATTGCCTGCGGCACGCCCATTTTAAATACAGGCACTTTGCCGGTGGCTCCCAATACCAGCATGACGATCGGAATTACCGGAACAATTGCATAAAGAATATTGGTTTTAAACCCGTCTATTTCAGCAACTACAGCTTCACTTTTATATCCCTTATGCTCCTTCAGAACTACAGCCACCACCGTTACAGAAATCGCGGCAATGACCACCGAGATAATATCGGCTTTTGAATGGATGGCAATGACATCCATGACATCCATTCCGGCCAATTTGGCGACTACTTGATTATGCGCCAGTCCGGGACTGAGCATGCTGCCGTAAGTTCCGGACTTAACAGCTGCGGCAGCGGTAGCCGGATGAATACCCGCCGACATCAGCAGCGGAATAAATATCGCGCCAACGGCAGCCGCAACCCCGGCGGCGCTGGGCAGGGCGATATTGATGGCAAAAGTTGCCAGCGTTGCACCCGGAATCAGTAATGCCCGGACTTTGTTTAACCACTTTGCCACCAAACTGATGAGATGCTTGTCGCATTCAGTGACTTTCATCACCAGCGCAAACCCCATAACCGAACACACCGATTGAATCAAACCGCCTTCGGTCATGCTTTTGGCAAAAGCATCAAACGCCGCCATCGTTTTTCCGGCGATGATAGCCATTAAGATGCCGGATGCCAGTAATACCAAACGGGAATCATACCGCTTCAACAGAAAATAAATTGTTGCAATAATAATGATAATACCCAATAAGACCAACACAAAGATAACCTCCTTCAATTTTATCTGCAAAATAAATCACTGCCGGCTTCCTCTGCCGGAGCTTTTATTTAGCGCCAACCGCAGTCTTCCAGCCAAACTCTTTTTGCGCCAGTTTGCGTGTTGCCGCCAATAAAAGCTCCGTACCAGCCACAATGTCGGCAAGCTCGGCCCATTCGGCGGGATTGTGGCTGATGCCGGCGCGGCAGGGAATAAACACCAGACCCGTGTGGGCAAACCCGGCCAGGTGCATTGCATCATGACCGGCTCCACTGGGCATACGACGCGCCGAAGCGCCGCGTTCATCATTCACAGACTCCAGAAACTCCACCATCTCAGCCGAAAGGCTTACCGGAACTTCGTCAGTCAATACCTTGATTGCCGCCGCAACCTGGCGGCGGCTCTTGATCCTGTCGATGGCCTCATATAACTGACGCAAAACCAACTGCTTGACGGTTGGCAGCGTACCGCGAATATCAATGCCCAGTTCAACCCGCCCCGGAATGACATTCATCACCCCCGGCTCGGCCTGAATAATCCCGGTGGTCCCCACAATGCCGTCCTTCGCCGCAGCCTCAGCCAATGCTTCGACCGCAAGAATAACCTCCGCCGCAGCCGTCAGCGCATCGCGGCGCATATTCATCGGCGTTGCCCCCGAGTGGTCCGCTTGTCCCTCAATCACTATCCGCATACGGGTCGGCGCAGCAATACCGGTAACTATTCCCAATTGCTTGCCCACTGTTTCCAAAACTTTGCCTTGTTCGATATGTAGTTCCAAAAAAGCTTTTATTTCTCCGGGATAAGCCGCCTGCGCCTGCTTATCCGCTGTCAGTCCTTGTCGCCGCATAGCTTCCGGCAACATAATACCCTGCTGATCAATAAACTGATCCAGCTCATTCATTTTAATTTTTCCGCAAAACACCTTGCTGCCTAGCGTTGCTACGCCAAACCGGCTTGATTCCTCGGCCATGAAAACAACAACTTCGATCGGATGGTAGTAAGTCTCTTGCGCATCTTCAAGGCATTGCAGCACTTCAATAGCGCCCAGCACCCCGACAATGCCATCATAATTGCCGCCGTTAGGTACACTGTCGACATGCGATCCCAGCATTATCACAGACGCTGCCGGGTTCAAGCCTTCACGGCGGCCGATAACATTACCGAAGGCATCAATCCGTATCCTGAGACCGACCTGCTCCATAAGCCGGATGACGAAAGCTCTCGCTTCCCAATCAGTATCACTAAAAGCAAGGCGCGTAATACCGCCATGAGCTTCTGCGCCAATCACTGACAAACGCTGAAAATTTCCGGCCAACCTTTCACTGCAAACCACAAAAACACCTCCTTAGTTAGATAAGAATACTGCACAACGGGTAATCGCCAAATTTCAGTCTGCATGACCCCTTCGCCAAAGCTGATATCTCCAGGAGAAAGCCATCAAGCTGCAGGACGGCGGGAAATATGCTGCAAATAAAAGCTCCGGCTTGCAGCCAAGCCCCGGAAAAGCCCCCGGCGCCTATACCGCGGCAGGCTTCCGGCAGATATAGCAATAGGTGCTTAGAGATATCCCTCCAAGCACCTTTGCCGTTGATGTATATAATATTATCGGCAGCTTCTGATTATGTCAAACTTCGATTTGCTTAAAATAGTACGAATTTAACGGAAATTTTCCATTTATAGTCCTTTTTTCGTTATATCTTAACTTATTGTATAAAATAGAAAATCTCCCGGCCGAGCGCCGGAAGATTATCTATTCATACAAAATGAAAAAAGGAGATTGACATTTTTTAGTATACAGGGTAACTGTTACTACTGCAAGTATTTTCTGAATTTTTAAATTAATTAACTAATTTATTTTATTGCAGCAGTTCCTTAAAATCCGCTCCGTCGCGGCAACCGTTCAAACCACTGCTCTCTTTTGCCAATAACTGACTTACCAGGCTGGTCAGCTTTGCGCTTGACTCATGGGTCACTCCGGTATCTGCTTTGGCAATAACCTGCAGCGCTTTTACGACTTCCCCCATCGCTGCATTCCCCGCTCGTTCCCCAATACCGGTAATCGTTGTGCTGACATACGCAACTCCCGCCTGACAAGCAGCCAGGCTATTGGCAGTAGCCATACCAAAATCATTATGCGCATGAAACTCGATCGGTAAAGGACATTGCTTCACGATTGCCGTCATCTGTTCGTAGGCCCGAAAAGGATCAAGACAACCGATCGTATCGGCATACCGGATTCGCTCCGCTCCCAGCCGGGCCGACAATTCGGCCAGTTCCAGAAATTGTCCGGCGCTGGCCCGCGAAGCGTCCTCCGCTCCTATTGAAACCCGGCAGCCAAAGCTCTTGGCGTGCTGAATGGCCGCGGCCAGCTGATGCAGCACTTTTTCCCGGCTTGTTTTAAGCTTGTGACGGAGATGCAGGTCAGATATCGGTATCGAGATATGCAAAAAGGAAAAACCGCATTTCACCGATTCCTCAATATCCTCCCGTCTGGCCCTGTTCCAGGCAAAAGCCGTCCCCTTCAGCCGCGCCCCCAGAATAAGCTTAAGCGCTTCCTGCTCTTCACACCCCATTGCCGGAACGCCGGCCTCAATCCATAAGACTCCGGCCTGATCCAGCGCTACAGCTATAGCGAGCTTTTCTTCGGCCGAGAAAACAATACCGGCCGCTTGTTCCCCATCCCGCAGTGTGGTGTCAACGATGAATACTTTTTTTCCGCTTTGCATATTTCGTCACCTTCTATCTCAGCATATATTGTTTGTCCGCAGATTTCATCATACAAATCAATTAACTGGCGGTCATTGACCAGGCCTTTCTGCGCAATGGCCAGCTTTCGGACCATCCCCAGCAATACAGCGGCGTCAAAGTCCGACAGCGGCCTGTTCCAGCTCCGGAATTTGGCTTTGAGAGAAGCAGTGCCGGAATGTTTGCCAATCACCAATTTTCTGGCTAAACCGACCAGTTCCGGAATAAACGGCTCATACAATTCAGGGTTCTTAATTACGCCATCCACATGAATACCGGACTCATGAGCAAATACATCCGTTCCGATTACCGGTTTATTGGCCGGCAGTTCCCGCCCCATTAAGGACAGTACCGCTTTACTCAAGCTCGCCAGATTGCCGCCAATGGCAACCGGGGCATTCAATAAAAACTTATAGCCCAGCAGTATTTCCTCAAAAGCGGCAAAGCTGTCTATCCCGCCGACAGCAGTAGCCACCCTGCGAATACCGGCGCGTAATGCCGCCAAGGTATTCGCAGCAGCCAAACCCAGTTCATTATAAGCGCAAAACTCCAATTCAACGGGTAACTTTTCCTGAAGCTCGGTAAGAATGCGGTTGGTATGCAACGGATCCAGCAAACTGCCCTCATCACCGTAAATCACTGCATCGGCAGCAGCTAAATCAACCTTTTCCGCCAGTTCTGCAATTTGGGCAATACTTAAGGCCGAGGCGTTGCGAATTTGCAAGGCCGCCGTTAAGCCCTGCCCTTTCGCTGCAGCCAAAGCCAGTCTGACAGCGCTTGTATTGAGCTGATCACAAGCAAAAATGACGATGCTCACGCTCTTAAAGCCCAACTGCCCGGCAAGTGTCACCTGATGACAGCAAGCCTCAATATTGCCGCGCAAACTGTCCATTGGCGCCAGCGGATACTGACGCATTCCCTGCCAGGCAGCCACACTGATATCGGCGCAATCCAGCCGTATTTCGGTGATCAACCGCACCAATTGAGTAAATTTATCAGGTGTTAAGTTTTGCTTTAAACCTTGATTGACAGTCTGATCAACAAAAACAGGCGGCTTAACCATAATTTCTACCTCATTTCGGTTATTTTTTGCTTACCGTCACCCTGATCTCTTTCTGGCTTATTTGTTCTTTCAGGCACACGAAGTTTTTCTCCAGCACGATCGTTTCCAGCCAGGGCGGAACATGATTGCAGACAACCTCCAGTTGATCAAATTCAGCCTTGTTCACAAAAGAAAATAATACCTGCTTGCTGGTTATACCGGCGTTGTTTTCCTGCACTTCCTTGAGCGAGATAAAGAACCGGCCAGGAGCAGTTTGACGGGGCGCTGGCACTGCAATCGGCTTCATTTTGTCCCGGGCCAGCCGGGCCTCTTCTTCCTTATCTTCAATATAGCTCAGAAATTCAGCCGGCCGGCCTTCGAATTCCCAAATGACCATTCCGGCCTTTTCCAGCTCAAAATAGGGAATGCCGGTCACTGATAACCCGACAAATATCTGACTGCTTTTGGCAATGTCAGCAACCAGTTCAGCCAGCTTCTGCCGCATATGACGGACTCCTTTGCTCTGCTCCAAATCATAGACGAATTCCTGGACGGCCAGCCAGGCGTCCTGCTTTTTCTGATAAACAACAATCCGGGCCGGTTCATCTATTGACGTGGTATTGCCATGCTGATCAAGCGCTACTGCGATGTTGAACGGCATCGGCGCTCCCTCCCCTCAGTCTGAATTAAATGGCCAGTCGCTTAACCACTGCGCCGCCTTCAATATGCGATTCCATGATTTCTTCAACATCGTCAGGGCTTACTTGCCCGTACCAGATATTATCCGGGTACACAACAACAATTGGGCCCTGACCACAGATGCTGAAACAGCCGGTATTGGTAAGAAATACGTCACCGCCCAGTTCTCTTTCTTCGATTTCTTCCATAAATTTCTCCATGATAGCCAGGCCGTCTTTTGTATGGCAGGCGCCCTTAAGCTGGCCGTTGATCCGGGAGCTTACACAAACAAAGATATGATGCTTCGGTTTATTCATTCTATGGCCTCCTCTATATTACATTACTTTTTAGCATCGACAGCTGCTCAACGGTATAATGCAAACCATTATAGACTGAATCGCAAAATTCAATGCTCATGATTCCTTTTTTCAGCAGCCGCTTTTGCGCTTGATAACCGATACGCATGGTCAATACAGCGTCGCAGTCCTGTATAACATTTAACGTTGCATCCCGCAATTTCTCCCGATTGGTGCAATTTTCCATGCCCTGGCAATATTGATCCGCTTTGCGGGTTTCAATCAAAGTAAACTTATTTTTATTGCCCTGGTAGATTAAAAATTCTTCGGCATGACCAAAATGCTGATCCACCATCCGGCCGTACTTGGTGGTAACTGCAATTTTATATTCTTTCAGAACAGGACGGGCCGCCGGCTGTTCATAAGCGGGCGGAGCCAAACGGAACTCATGGGAGCGGTCCTGCCCCAAAAGTCCAATCGCGTCAGCCCGGCACTGCCGGCAGTGGCGCATCTGCGGCAAATATTGCTCACAGGCCGAGCGCATGTCGCTGACTTCTTTCATGCTGGTTTGGGGCATATGTTCAAATACACTGCCCGGAGCCGGAATTAACGGCATAATATTCGTCACAAATACCCCAAGTTCTTTCATCTTTTGCACCACTTCCGGAATATGCCGGTCATTGATTCCCTTCATCATCACAATATTGATTTTTACCAGCACACCATGTTTAACCAGAAATCCGATTCCTTCCAACTGGTTTTTCAGTAAAGTCGCTGCAGCCTCCACCCCGGTAAGTTTTTGACCGCGGTAATGAACGAATTTATAGATTCTGGCGCCAATTTCAGTATCCAGGCAATTGACAGTGACTGTAACATGGTGAATCCCCAAATCAACAATTTCCTGAGCAAAATCAGGCAGCATCAGTCCGTTTGTCGATAGGCAGAAAACAATATCCGGCGCAGCCGCTTTTATTCTTTCAATGGATTCCCTGGTTTCCGGCCAATTCGCCAGGGCATCGCCAGGTCCGGCGATTCCCACAACGCTTAGCTGCTCAACCTTTTCCTTGACCATAGCAAACTTGCGCCTGGCATCGGCGGGAGTAAGCACCTCGCTGGTTACCCCGGGGCGGCTTTCATTCACACAATTAAACTTGCGGTTACAGTAATTACAGCTGATATTGCAGTGGGGGGCAACCGGTAAATGCATACGGGCATATCTGGTATGCGCCTCTTGGGAATAACAGGGATGCTTTGCCGTTTGTTCACTGACTGAGGTTTGCAGTGAAACCTCTCTTTGATCAGTACAGCCGCCACAACTCATTACTTTCACCTCATTTCGCACCAGCGATTCTTTGCTTCGAATCCCTGAAATATTTTTCTTTCATCACACTGCGATAGGTTTTATATTTGTTTTCCAGCAGCGTATTCGTAATTCGGTCCAGCAGCATTGCCGTTCCGGTGTAGCCCACCGACAGCAACCGCTGCCCGCCAACCCTGTCATGAATTGGAAAACCCAACCGTACGAGCGGAATACCTTCCTTCTCCGTAAGATAACGTCCGTCGGAATGGCCAATAGCCACGTTGACGCCGGCAGCTTTGCTTTTCTCCCTGATCTGCGTAAAATCCGCTTCGTTTAATATGACCGGTTTTTCCGGCGCCAGCTCAATTTCCCGTTCGAGCAGCTTGCCCAGCCGGTCATTCTTGCTGCCGCTGGCGACCACCAGCGGGAAAATGCCATTCTCAAAGCAGGTCTTCGCCACAGCGTAGACCAGCTCCGGTTCACCGAACACAACGGAACGCCCCTGGAAATTATACTTATGCGAGTCGATCATGGCGTCCAGCAGACGCCCCCGTTCGTGTTTAAGGCCGTCCGGGCAAGGCTTTCCGGTAATATTGCTGAGCGTATTGATGAACAAGTCCGTATTGTCAACGCCAATTGGTATTGGTAAATTAAACAGCGGCACCCCGAATCGTTCAGCCAGATATTTGCCGGGCGATAATTCATCAGCCATCGTTATTCCCATCTGAATTGTGGCTGCTGCTCCGCCCATGGCTTTAATATCTGCGATTTTGGTGCCGCCTTTGGCTATCTTAGTATATGGTTTTTCATAAGGCCGGTCCAGGGTGTCCGAAATATCAGGCAAAAGTACGTAGTCTACCTCCATCAGCTGAAGAATTCGTTTCAGTTCTCTAACGTCGGCGGGACTGATGTTCGGAATAATAATGTTTACTTTCGCGTGGGTTCCGGTTTCCCCGGTTAATGTTTCCACAATGCTGCGCACCGCCAGAAAATAACCTTCGGGATGATTGCCGCCATAGCCTGGCGTGGCTGCCGGTACGATGGCCAGATCCTCCAGGCCGCGCTCTGCAAGATAATCGGTTGTGATCCGGCGAATATCCTCGCCAATGGTCTCAGCCAGGCAGGTGGTTAACACGCCGATAAGTTTGGGCTGATAAACCTTAATGATGTTATCCAAAGCCTTTTTTAAATTGCCTTCACCGCCGTATACCGTCCCTTTCTCGTTAAGCGCTGAGGATCCGACATCCACCGGCTCGTTAAAGTGTTCGGCAATATGACGGCGCATATATGTGCTGCAGCCCTGTGACCCGTGTAAAACTACCATGGCCTCTTCAATTCCCTTAAACGGCAGGATTGCTCCCATCGGCATACACATGCTGCACGGATTTTCATTCAAATTGCGATAATTGCTGTTTTCCGGCCCCACAGCTTCCCCCTCCTTTAACGAACAAAGTTCCAGACCGGTGAACAAAGCGTTGAATAAACTTCTTGGGCAAAATTTACAGCGCCGGTAAAACCGCTCAACGGATGCTTACGGTCATGATTGTGATCAATAAAACAAACGCCCAGTTTATAAGCCAGCGGCCGCTCCTTAACCCCGCCCACCAGAATATGCGCGCCCTGCCCGACCATAAATCTTTCCAGTTCCGCCGGATTGGCATCATCCAGAATGATCGTCCCTTCCTCAACCAGCTCATGAATCGTTTCATATTCTTCCCGTTGCCCGGTTTGGGTGCCAATCATGACAACTTCAATGCCGATTTCCCGGAACTGCTTGATGAGCGAGATTGCTTTAAAACCGCCGCCGACATAGATTGCTGCTTTTTTCCCTTTGAATTTCTCCCGGTATGTCGCCAGAATTGGCTGAACCCGGGCAGTTTCCCGCGCAATGAGGGCCTCGGCTCTGGCAATCATGCCGGCATCGCCTAGCGCCAGAGCGATCCGGCGCAGCGAATCAACCGTATCTTCCAGTCCGACAAAGGAAATCCGCAAATAAGGAATATCATAGATCTGTTCCATTTTTTCGGCCAGATAAGCCATGGATCCGGCGCACTGAATAATATTCAGTGAAGCCGTTGCCGCTGTCTTAAGTTCAGCATAGCTGGAGTCCCCCGTAAACACTACATTGACATCAACGCCTATTTCGTGTAAATAGTTGCGGATAATCCAGGCTTCACCAGCTAAATTAAAATCACCCAGATAATTAATGCTATGCTGATTTTTCCGGGACTGGGGCGGCTCAATAAGCCGGAGCAAGGTATCACAGGCCGCCCGGTAACCGGCCGATTTATTGCCAATAAAACCGCTTGACTGCACCGGTAAAACTTCAATGCCATGTTTTTTAGAAGCAGCCTTGCAGATTGCTTCCAAATCATCGCCAATTACGCCTACGATACAAGTTGAGTAAACAAACACCACCGGGGACGGATATTTCGCCACAAGTTCATCAATCGCCTGGGCCAGCTTTTTCTCTCCGCCGAAAATGACGTCCTGTTCCTTCAAATCAGTCGAAAAGCTGTTACGGTACAGCTCTTCCCCGCTGCTTAGACTGCCCCGGATATCCCAGGTATAACTGGCACAGCCAATGGGGCCGTGCACCAGATGGATGGCATCAGTAACCGGATTAAGCACAACTCTGGCCCCGCAATACACACAGGCCCGCTGGCTGACACAGCCTGCCACACTATCGGTATCACACTTAATCTGGTTCTTTTGCCGGCCTTTTTGGGCAATTGAATCATTTCGTTCGGTGATTACAAGTGCTGCTTCCAACATGATCACATCCTCTCTGGTACAATTTCAACCTTAAAGTCAATTACATAACCAACTCAAAATCCTCATCCGCCGCATCCCGGTCCTGGCGATCCAGCAGGGCATTACTGATCATTTCCAGCAGCCGCATCGCCCCGCGATACCCGACAATCGGCAGATAAGAATGAACGCTTCTGTCAAGAATCGGAAAGCCAACCCGCACCAGAGGAATATCTTCCGCTCTGGCAATATATTTACCGTAGGTGTTGCCGATAATTAAATCCACCGGCTCATTTTTAATCCATTGATGAAAGGTAAACAAATCCCCGCCGGCTTTCACATTACTTTTTACTCCGGCCAGCAGCAGCATTTCCTGGATATCTTCTTCAAAGCTGCCGACCGCCGAACCGATTGCCCCGCCGGGCGTGCCGGTCAAAATGTGAACCGGTTCCATGCCCAGACTGAGTACAAATTCCGTGACGCCGGTTACAATATCCGAATCACCGAATATCGCAACTTTTTTCCCGTGAAAATGGAAGTGGGTGTCAGTCATAACGTCAACCAGCTGGCCGCGTTCCAGTTCCAGTTCAGCGACAATTTCTTTGACAAATATCCGTCTGATCACCATCAGAAAAGCATCGGTTGCTTTTATGCCAATCGGCGTTTTCAGCGTGGCGACGGGAACCTTGCATTTTTTTGCCAATACTTCGGCGGAATCACTGGAGGCAAAACGTCCTAAGGCCACGGTTAGTTTGGAGTTGCCGGTGTCTTTTAACTGCTCAACCGTAGTACCGCCTTCGGGAAACATCTGAAATTCACCCGTCATCGGCGAATCAACAACCCCCGAAGTGTCGGGAAACATGATATATTTTGCCCCCATCAGATTCATCATCCGTTTTATTTCCCGCATATCGGCCGGATTGACAAAACCCGGGATGACATTAATCTGCTCTTTTTTAATTGGTTCGGTAGCTGCGGAAAAATAATTGACCATGCCTTTAACCATATTCGAAAAGCCGGTCACATGGGAGCCCTGGTAACTCGGCGTATTGGCATGAATAACCACTTTGCCTTCCGGAACTTCAGCCGAACTGATAATATTGGGAATATCATCGCCAATCGTCTCAGTCAGACAAGTGGTATGCACCGCCATAACATCGGGATTATAAATGGAAAACACATTTTTAATCGCTGTTTTAAGATTGGCCCCGCCGCCAAAAACAGATGCTCCCTCGGTAAAGCTGCTGGTTGAAGCCATCACCGGATCACGGAAATGCCTGGTCAAATGCATCCGGTGGAAAGAGCAGCAGCCTTGCGAACCATGGCTGTGCGGCAGGCATTTGTGAATTCCCAGGGCGGCATACATAGCCCCGATCGGCTGGCAGGTTTTGGCGGGATTAATCAATCCGCCGCCGGTGCGCTGCTTAATTTCTTTCGGTGTACAATCTAACATTTAGGCCACTCCTTCCGCATCTGCTACTGTGCCGGTAAGCAAAGGTTCATCTTTCCAGGGTGGAGTAATGAAATTCCAGGTTGGCGATGAAAAACTCATGCAAATGTCTTCGGCGAATTTCAACGCGCCGTTAAAACCGGCGTAAGGGCCGCTATAATCATACGAATGCAGCTGCTTGGAGGGAATCCCCATCTTCTGAATAACATATTTATCCTTGATCCCCGAGGCCAGGATATCCGGTTTCAGAATTTTAATGAATTCTTCCGTCTCATAATGATTGAGATCGTCAACAATCACTGTTCCGTCTTTCATTTCCACATTCATGCCGCAATACTGTCCAAGCGGAATTTTTTTCTTTAATTCTTCATAACGTTCAGGGGACAGTTTAAGCTTAAACCGCTCCGGATCTTTTTCCACCGTCAGATCCGGGATGTTTTTTGTGTCGGCGTCCAGCTTGATATCCGGAATAACCTGCCGGCCTTCATAGTCGTCGCGGTGGGCAAACTCATAGCCTGCCAATACGGTTTCAATGCCCAGTTCCCTGAACAAGCCTTGATAATGATGGCCGCGGGACCCGCCGACAAAACAGAAAGCCGTCTTGCCTTCACAGATTTTTTTATACTGATCGAGTTTAGACTCAATGCGGGCCAATTCCTTGGCGATTACGGCTTCCGTCTTTTCGGTCAGCGCTTCATCCCCAAAGTACTCGGCAATATTGCGCAATGTATCAATAGTGGCCTGAACGCCGACAAAATTGACCTTCAGCCACGGTGTGCCATATTTAATTTCCAGCATTTCCGCAATATAGTTGATTGACCGGTGGCATTGCACCAGGTTCAATTCGGCTACATGCGCATTCTTTAAATCCTCGTACTTCCCGTCGCCGGTCATGACCGTAACAATATGATAGCCAATCTCTTTAAGAACCCTTTCTACCTCCCAGCCGTCACCGCCGATATTATACTCGCCCAGCAGGTTAATCGCGTACTTGGCCGGCGCTTCTTCCAGCGCGCCTTTACCAATGACATGCTGCATTAAACCATTATTGGCAATATGATGACCGGCGGACTGGCTGACGCCCTTATAGCCTTCACAGTTGAAAGCCAATACCTGAATCCCATATTTCTCCTCGGCTTTTCTGGCCACCGCGCCTAAATCATCGCCGATCAAGCCGACCGGGCAGGTTGCCGCAATGGAAATGGCGTTGGGCTTAAAGATTGACATGACATCATCAATGACTTTGGTTAACTTTTTCTCGCCGCCAAAAACAATATCACTTTCCTGCATGTCGGTAGTAAAGCAGTAATTGATGAAATTCTTATCCGGATCTTCGGTTTTAGCCTTATTGCGCCGCGTTCCCCAGGTATAGTAGGCGCAGCCAACCGGTCCGTGCGTAATGTGCACCATATCTTTAATCGGTCCGACAACTACGCCCTTGCAGCCGGCGTAAGCGCAGCCGCGGTTGGTAATAATACCGGGAATGGTCCGGGTATTGGCCTCAATGACCTGGGGATTTTCTGTTGTCGAATCTTTAACCAGCACATGTTTTTTGCGGTTCTTTTGGGTTTTTGAAGGATACTGGGCCAGTATTTCCTCTAATTGTTTTTCTGTCATCGCCATGATCTGCGACCTCCTTTTCTTTCGACGCTTAAATCACACAGCAGCTTCCCCGGTTTCACCGGTACGAACGCGAACTGCGTCCGTGACCGGCAGAACAAATATTTTACCGTCGCCGACATTGTTGTCGGTCCGGTTTGCGGCGATAATTGCCGCAACAATTCCTTCCACATCTTCGTCGTTGGCCAGCACATTAAACAGACGGCGGGGAAACAGGCGCTCACCCGTTAAAAACCCTTCAATTAGTAAAGCTGTTTCCTGCTCATCATCACCGGCTAATTGCAGAAGTTTATTTTTGCGTTCAATAATGGACGATTCATCCTGAACCAATCGCCCGCGGCCCATTACCTTCAAGGCGGTAAATCCGGCGGCGCCGGACTTAACCAACGCCTGCTTTGTAGCGCTCGTCTTATTCATCCTGACTACGGCAATAATTTCCTTCATTGTCAGCCCTCCCTATATGCCTGTGGCGCCGGAGGATATTGTATAGGTCTCGTCAATCGAGCTGATGAATATTTTGCCATCGCCAAAAGCCCCTTTTTCCGACGTTTTCGCTGCGCGAATGATGACACTGATAATATCATCCTTATATTCAGTCCGGGTTGCGATCATCAGTAAAACCTTGGGAATTTCGTCGTAAACAATCCCGCCGATTTTAATCCCCTTTTGCTTGCCCCGGCCGACAACATCCACTACGGTTGCCGCATTAAACCCGGCTTTGGCCAGTTCCAGCAGCACTTCATCTCTCTTTTCCGGTCTTATAATTGCTCTCACCAACAACATTGCGTCCACTCTCCGTCATTTTTTGACTTTTATACCTCGATGATGCCGTGCTCCATCATCAAATGCTCCAAACGGTCCTGTACCATTGGCTTGGGAATGATAAACATGTCGTTGCCGTCAATATTGCGGGCCAGAGTACGGTATTCTTCAGCCTGGCCGGCCGTAGGATCAAAGTCAATGACTGTTTTCTTATTAATTTCCGCCCTTTGAACCAGATTATCGCGCGGCACAAAGTGAATCAATTGCGAACCAAGCTCTTCGGCAAACGCTTTTAACAATTCACCCTCTCCGTCCACTTTACGGCTGTTGCAGATAATGCCGCCCAGTCTCACAGTGCCGGATTGCGCATATTTCTGAATACCTTTGGAAATGTTGTTGGCCGCATAGAGCGCCATCAATTCACCGGAGGCGACAATATAAATTTCTTTGGCTTTGCCTTCGCGGATGGGCATTGCAAAGCCGCCGCACACAACATCGCCAAGAACATCATAAAACACATAATCAAGATCGCTGGTATAAGCGCCCAGTGATTCAAGTAAATTAATCGAGGTAATAATCCCCCGGCCTGCACAGCCCACTCCCGGCTCAGGTCCGCCTGATTCCACACAACGGGTTTTGCCGTAACCGGCTTTTAAGATATCCTCAAGATCAATATCATCGCCTTCATCTCTCAACGTATCAAGTACTGTCTTTTGACATAGACCGTGTAACAGCATCCGCGTAGAGTCAGCCTTAGGATCACACCCCACCACCATGACTTGTTTTCCGGCTTCAGCCAGCGCTGCGACTGTATTCTGTGTTGTCGTGGATTTACCAATACCGCCTTTTCCATATATAGCAACTTGTCTCATCATTCATTTCCTCCTTAACATTGGATCTTCATTTTTAATGCTTGAAATTCGTCCAGGTGAAAGGTATAATACAAATAGGCAAGTCGAAGAAACCCTGTCCTGGGTAAAAGACCAGCCTTGCTTCATAGGTACTGCGAATACCTATGAAGCTTTATTTTTTTTGAGTACTCCCGCTTTTACCGCTGCCACCACCACCTTTTCAAATTTACTCACCGGACAGAGCGCCGAAAACACACAAGGAGCCGCCCAGCGATTAACATCGCCGGCATAGCTCCTTTGCTTTACGGCAGAATCTTTCTCTGCCGAAACGATATTGAAGTTGAAACCCGGCGGCTGACCCCAGCAGATCAGAAATAATCTTTCTGATTACACAAAAAAGCTTATAGGCTGTTGCCTATAAGCTTCATCGCTTAAGTTTCAATCTCTTAAGTTGAGTTCAGTATAGCATACTGGCTGCCCCGGCGCAATAGGCTCCAATAAATTCGCAATATTAAAATAATTTCATTTCAAAGACTGCTGGCAACGACTTTTTCGCGAGCCGCTATCTTTTTGTATTTACTATTTTGACCAGACTGATTACACTAATACTATGTAGCCGGAAAACGCGCAAAAAGCCGGAGTAGGCGTTAGCACTAACTCAATATATCGTGAAACAGGTGATGATTGTGACAACAAATGCCGCCGCGCTCTGTGAGCGCCGGATCTATTCCCTGCGGCCCTGCAGCCATGTACATGCTTATGCCCAGTTGCTGCTTCCCATTACAGGCAGTCTTACCGTCAATATAAATTCGCACCTGGTTGCCGCTGACGAAACGACCATTCTGTTTATCCCGCCCCACTATGAGCATTCATTTTTTGCCAACAGCCAAAATGAATTTTTTGTATTTGACATACCACAGTACTTTTTACAGCCCTACTTTCCCCAAACAACGCCGGCCGAAATCAACAGCGCCCTTGACCAGCGCTGGCAGGCAATCCGCACTTTGTTAGCCTGCGAAGTGCGGGAAAATCCAGTCGATAGTCAGCCTATCCAGCACCTGCTGCGTTATGCAATGCTTCTGCTCACCCGCGATGCCGGGCCGGCTTCAATACGATACATTCACGAAAACTACCACAACAGGCTGACCGTGGCCCAGCTTGCCGCGCTGGAACACTATCATCCCTCCCATTATCATCAGTGGTTCCAGAAAACCACCGGTACCACACCGCGTTTATATATCCAGCGGCTGCGGGTTAACAAAGCCAAAGAGCTGTTAATCGCCACCGGTTATTCCCTGCACTATATCGCCTGTCAGGTAGGCTATGGCCATCAATCTACGTTAACGAAAGCCTTTGTAGAATTAGAAGGCGTCACACCGCTGCACTTTCGCACCGGCAGCCGCAAATAACCACACGGCCCCCGCCCGCCGCTTTTTGCAAAATTCTTTGGGCAGCCTAAAAATTCGCTGAGCCTAAATGAAAATTCTTCGGTCCGGGCTGTTACAATAATCCTATTAACTTCAGGAATATGTCTCAGGAGATGACATTGCTTATGACAAACGTTAAGGGAGCGCTCTGCCTGTCGGCAGCCGCCAGCATCTGGGGCGGAATGTATGTGGCCAGTAAATATGTTTTGGCTGTGGTTCCGCCTTTTACGCTGATGGCGATCCGTTACATCATTGCTTTTATTGTGCTGGCAATCATCTGCCGGTATAACCGTATCAGCCTGATCCCGCGTACCAATAAATTCATTTTATTTCAAATCGGCTTCTTTGGATATTTCCTCTCAATCGCCGGCCAGTTTATCGGCACAAAATTGTCCTCGGCCCATATGGGAGCAGTCATCACCACCTTGTCACCGGTTTTTCAATCCGCTTTCGCCATTTGGCTGCTGCAGGAACCGTTAACCGCCCGCCAGCTTATTTCCATTACGCTTTCTTTCGCCGGAGTTCTCATCATGAACGGGATGGACGGTTTTACCGGTGGCGGTCATCTGCAAACCGGCGCCTTTTTTCTGCTATTGGCGGCTTTGTTTTGGGGCTACTACTCGGTACTAGTCAGAAAAATATCCGATCATTACTCCGCCCTGCAAATTACTGCCATCGGCGTGTTTATTGCTGCAGCCGCCAGCCTGCCGGCTGCCTGGCATGAACTGAAAGGCCTGGAGTTCACGCTGGTCTTGACTACTGGCCCGGTAGCATTCAGCCTGTTTTATATCGGGGTGATCTCAACCGCCGGCGCCTTCCTGCTCTGGAATAAAGGACTTGCTCTGGTACCCGCCCATCAAGCCGGCTTATTCTTTTTCCTCCAGCCGCTGGTTGGCAGCTTCCTCGGCTGGGCTGTTCTGGATGAGCACTTGAGCTGGCCTTTTTATCTCGGCAGCCTGCTCATCTTGGTTGCGGTATATCTCGTCATGCAGCCGAACGCCGCAGCTGCGACGGAGCGCCACAGATAATCAGGTCAATCGCCGTCATTGCGAAACAATGCCAGGTACTCGGCATAACCGGCTTCGGCCAGTTGTTCTTTAGGAATAAAGCGCAACGCTGCGGAATTAATACAATACCGTAAACCGCCGGGCGTTGGTCCGTCCTGAAATACATGGCCCAGATGCGAATCGGCGTCGTTGCTTCTGACCTCCGTCCGGGCCATGCCCTTGCTGGAATCAGCCACTTCTCTCAGCCGCTCATCGTCCAGGGGCCGGGTAAAGCTGGGCCAGCCGCAGCCTGAATCAAATTTGTCCAGTGAGCTAAAAAGAGGCTTGCCTGAAACAACATCAACATAGATGCCTTCCTGCCGGTTATCCCAGTATTCATTGCGAAACGGCGGTTCAGTGGCGTTATTTTGCGTGACCGCGTATTGCAGGTCGGTAAGCTTAGGCAATGGTTCCGGTTTGGCCCCCCAGTGCTTTTTGATAAAACCGGCCCGCCCTGAGCCTTCTTTATACATCGTATAGTGAGTTTCGTTTTTGCGGTAATACTCCTGATGATAATCCTCAGCCGGATAAAACCGGGCCGCCGGCAAAATTGCAGTCACAATCGGACCGCTAAACAGGCCGCTGTCAGCCAATGCCTGCTTTGAGGCTTCAGCCACTTGCCGCTGTTCTTCATTATGATAAAAAATCGCCGTTTGGTAAGCTTGTCCCCGGTCGGCAAACTGTCCGCCCGAATCAGTCGGATCAATCTGCCGCCAAAAAACATCCACCAATTCCCGGTATGAGGCCAGCGCCGAATCAAACGTTACCTGGACCGCCTCATAATGCCCGGTGCCGCCGTAACAAACTTCCTGATAAGTAGGATTGGCCTTATGCCCGCCGGTATAACCCGCTATTACTTTGGATACCCCCCGGACGGCCTGGAAAGGACCGACCATGCACCAAAAGCAGCCTCCGGCAAAAGTCGCCAGTTCTTCATGATTTCGCACCAAAATCAGCTCCTTATTTTAACTATAATATAACAAAGAATTACCCGTAGCAAGCCGGGTTATACTAAAAAATTGCAGCATTTCACCACTTGACATTTCCCCAATATCATATTATATTTATATCATTGTATAAAAAATGAATATTGAACTCTTATCCAGAGAGGTCGAGGGACTGGCCCGATGACACCCAGCAACCGGCAGTTAATGCAGTGGTGCTAATTCCAGCAGGATGAATCCTGGAAGATGAGAGACGTATTATCTACGTTTACGCTCCTTCTTCTGAAGGAGCGTATTTTTTAGCCCGAATTTTAGAGGAGGATCAATCATGAATACAAATAGCAATCACTTAACTGGTGAGCTTGGCAATAGCGCGGAAAACCAGCTGCTCGATCAGACTTCGCTTGGCGGAACGAAAGAGAAAACCAATCGAATCATTATCGTGATAGAAAATGGGCGTGTTGTAAAATATATCCAGAAAACCATTTGTAAAGGCTAACACTCGTACCCGTCATCAGTCCGGTGTCTGCTGGCAGTGGCCGTTTAAGGTTGACCCTGTACGACAAGCCAGCGCCATATATTCTTTGCCGGCGATACCCGGTTTCGTCATTTCCTCCGGTGATAATATCGCCTCCAGCTGTTCAACTGTCATCATTTTTTTCTCCAATAACAGTTGCCTGAGCGGCTTAGCGGTTTGCAGCGCTTCTTTGGCGAGCAACGAGGCGTTTTCATACCCGATATGAGGAGTCAACGCCGTTAAGATTCCCAGGCTGCGCTCGACATTTTCCCGGCAGCGTTCCTTATTGGCCTGAATCCCCTGAATGCATTTATAGTTAAAAGCATTGACTGCATTTGTCAGAATACGGAGAGAATTAAACAGATTATAGGCCAGTACCGGCTCCATTACATTAAGCTCCAGCTGCCCGGCCTCCGCCGCCATCGTAACCGCCTGATCATTGCCAATTACCTGAAAGGCCACTTGATTTACCAGTTCGGGAATGACGGGATTGACTTTGCCCGGCATAATCGATGATCCTGGCTGCAATGCCGGTAAATAAAGCTCATTTATACCGCAGCGCGGGCCCGAAGCCAGGATCCGGAGATCATTGGCAATTTTGGATAAAGTGACCGCACATACTTTTAAAGCTCCGGAAAAACCGGCTAAGGCATCGGTGTTCTGCGTGGCATCCACTAAATTTGCCGCCGGCGCGTATTGATCGCCGGTCAGAAAATTGATCTGCCGGACTACCTCTTCTATATACCGGGGTTCGGCATTCAAACCTGTCCCGACCGCAGTTGCCCCCATATTGATCTCTTTTAACCCCGCCGCCGCCTGCTCAAGCCGTCTTATGCAGCGGCCCAGTGCATCGGCGTACGCTTTGAACTCTTGTCCCAGGGTGATCGGAACTGCATCCTGCAGGTGGGTCCGTCCCACTTTCACCACCTGCCTGAACTGGGCTGCCTTCTCATCAAAGCTTTCCGCCAAAGCCGCCAGCTCACGATTTAACTTGGCGGCTTTTCGTACTGTGGCAATACGAATCGCAGTGGGAATGACATCATTCGTCGATTGTGACATATTGACATGTGAATTAGGCGAAATCAGCTGGTAATCGCCTTTGAGGCCGTCCAGAATTTCGATGGCCCGGTTGGCGATGACCTCATTGGCATTCATATTCATTGATGTGCCGGCGCCGCCCTGAATGGGATCAACAACAAACTGGTCATGCCATTTGCCGGCCATAATTTCATCAGCAGCCTGTACAATAGCCCGGCCCACTGTCTCTGACAACAAGCAGGTTTTCATATTGGCATTAGCCGAAGCTTTTTTGATTAATGCCAAGGCTGTGATAAATTCGCGGCATAACCGGTGGCCGGTAATAGAAAAATTGGTAACAGCCCGCAGGGTTTGCACACCGTAATAAGCTTTGTCCGGCAGGTATACTTCTCCCAGAAAATCACGCTCGCTTCGCACAAACAGCCCTCCTCATCCTGATTTTTTCTGTATTTTATATACCTTTATTTTCACATAAAAGGCTGGTTCCGCAGATAGTGCCGTTATCGTATTTAGTTTTTGTCGTTAACAAAAAAATAACCCGAAGAATTTTAACTTCTTCAAGTTTTATCCGGTGTCTACCAGGCCGCAAATTGAGTAACCTCGCGATTTAAGCCAAAATAAGCGAGGGAAGAATCATTGTTGCTAAATATTTCAAGTGTTCAGCGGCCCGTAAACGCCGGAAATGACTGCGTCAGGATTGGCCCGCCGGCTTGCAGATAATTTCAGCGATAAAAGTATCTAAAATAGCCGCTGCATGGGCCGGGCGGATAATAACTGCCGTGTCGGCGCCATTGCCCGTACCGGCAACGGCAATGACAGGCTTTCCGTAAGGAATGAATCCGGCGTCCAAAGCCATTACTGCAATTTCCACGCACACCTTGACGCCCTGCCCTAACATGCGTAAGGAAGCCGCAATAACTTCCACCGGATAAATTCCGCCGAATTTACGGCTTAGCCCTCGCTCCGCTCCCGATAAGACATGTGTAGTCGATAAGATAGCGACCGATTGCTGTTCCAAAGCCGAACGATTCTCCGGCAGCAGCGAAACTCCCCCCGGTTGTCCAAACCCATGAGCATAAGTCACACATACCAGTTTAGGCGCCTTTCCCGCCAGCTTAAGAGCTGTGGCCCCTGAATTTGATGCCACCACAACATAATCGATGCCCCGCTCGCGCGCTGTTTTAACGGCGGCCTCGATTGTCGCGGCGGTGTTTTCCGGTCCGCTTTTTTCCCAGTACATATTCTCCACCCCTCTTTAATAAGGTCATACCCTGAATGGATTCTAAACGTCGATAGACTTTTCCTGTATTTTCCGCCGACAGCATGACCGGGTTGCTAAAACAGCAAGCCTGACGCAAACCTTTAACTCCAGTTAAACTCGGCCAGCAGCGGCGCGTGATCGGACGGCTTGGGCCCCTGGCGCATGTCGGTGTCGACCCAGGCCCGGACTGAATGGCCGGCAATGGCGGCAGTCGCCCAAATATGGTCAATCCGCCAGCCCATTTTTCGTTTAAATCCGTTAGGTACGCGATAATCCCAAAAAGTATAATGACCTTCCTCCGGTACGTGATGGCGGAATATGTCCACAAAACCCCATTGGCGCACCATATCCAGCGCGGCATGTTCGTCCGGGTGAAATCCAACCGATCCCAGCAGTTTGTCAGGCGCATAAACATCGCGCCTGTCCGGCGCTACATTAAAGTCGCCAACCCAGATCACCGGCTGATCGGCCTGATAGTAACGGTTAAAATATTCCCGCATCTGGCCAATCCAGCCAAGTTTATAATAGAAATAATCAGTGGCCGCCTGCCGCCCCTGAGGTATATAGGTATTGACGATATTGATCCCGTCGATTGTAGCCGCAACCAGCCTGGCCTCATCGGGCTGCCCCCACTCATCCAGGCCAAACCGCACGTTTTCGGGAGACGATTTTGCCAGGATAGCAACACCATTATAGGATTTCTGCCCTTTAAATATGGCGTAATAACCGGCCGCCTTTATCTCGTCGTGCGGAAAATTCTCGTCCCGGACTTTGGTTTCCTGCAACGCAACAACAGCAGGCTGCTCCCGCTCCAGCCAGGCCAGCAGCACCGGCATACGGGCCCGGATTGAATTTACATTATATGTGGCAATCTTCCAATATCCAGCCATTTTTCCCACTCCTCTGTTGTACTATCCTACTTTTGCCGCTGCCGGAGAAAACCCTGTTTCAAAGCTAAAAATTTTTTAAAACATTGGTTTTTGCTTCTCCCTGGCGTATAATAAAACAATGATAATCTTCCCTGGCGTTTCACTGGAGGCTGCGGGTAAGCAGCCCTCCGGGGGAGTGCTTTTATCTTTTTATAGTGTAAATTCTGCTCATTTCAAGAAAGCTTGGAGGTTTATGATGTCGGACTCGTTCTGTAAGCTCAATTGCTGGCTGGGACGAAATATGTTCCTGGTTGTCCTTACCGGCTTATTGCTTGGCTTTATGCTAAGACTGCCGGACTCTGCTTTATTGCGTAAGCTGGTCGTGCTCTTATTTGCCTACATGACCTTTATTACAGCCTTAGGAACCAGTTTGAAAAGCTTTGCCAATACGCTCCGCACTCCGTGGCTGCCACTATGGATTCTGATTCTGGTGCATATTGCAACTCCCTTTACCGCCTGGCTGGCCGGCATCAGTTTCTATCCTGATGACGACTATATCCGGATAGGCTATTTAATTGGCGCTACAATTCCGATCGGGGTAACCTCGATTATCTGGACAGCCCTGGTTAAAGGCGATATGGCGGTATCACTGGTCGCTGTGACACTTGATACATTCCTCGTTCCCATCATCCTGCCGGTATTTTTTAAATTTGTTGTCGGCAAAATCATCCCGGTCAGCTATTTTGACATGACCCTTGACCTGGTGCTGATGATTACCCTGCCCAGCATTGCCGGAATGCTGGTGCATGATTTAACCAAAGGCCGCATTGTCGGCTTTTCACAAAGCATTGGCGGGGCAACGGCCAAATTATCGCTATTGGCGGTAATTTTAATTAACGCCGCACTGGTAGCCCCGCAAATCACTTGGGACTCAGCGATGCTTAAACTCCTGCTGGTCACCCTGCTGATTGTGGCCTCAGGTTACTTTGTCGGCTATCTTGGTTCGTACATTCTAAAGGAACGCACCCCTGAAAAGGTACTAACCCTTGTCTATAATGTCGGCATTCGCAACAATGCCAGCGGGTTAGTTTTGGCTCTGGCTTATTTTCCCCCGGCCGCAGCCATACCAATAACTTTGGCCATTTTATACCAGCAGCCCCTGGCGACAATTATCCCTTATCTCTATAAACGCTTCGTAAAGCAGCCTGCGCCGGCAAACTGACCGTCAGCCCGGTAAATTGAAAAACTGTCCGCTGAATGGCGCTGGTCCCAGCCAGACAGTTTCTATTGCAAACAGGATTATTATATATTATTTGTAAATTCCACTAAAAATTAGCAGGAGATTAGTTTAGGAATAAATAATTAACCTTATGAATCTTTATCCATTTTTCTTTCATTGACAGGTAATTTTGAGGGTGAAATTTGAGGGTGAAAATGATGAAACTTCAGCTTGAACCATCAGATTCTTATTTTCGTAAAAAATCGGCGGAGTTGGAACGAATCAATCAGCAATTACAGCAAAAAATTTGTCAGTTAGAACAAACCATTCTAAACCTGGAACAGCAAAACAAGGCTTTAGAGGAAAGTGAGCAACAGTGCCGTTATGCTGGATTCCACGATATTTTGACCGGCTTAAAAAACCGCAACTATTTTGAACAGCAGCTACACTGCTTTGAAGCAAATCAAACCGCTTCGCTAGGTCTGATCATTTGTGACCTGGACGGCCTTAAGCTTGTCAATGACACCCTGGGACATCCGCAGGGCGATAAACACCTGATTGCCATCGCCGGAATTCTCCGGGAATGTTTTGACGACAGCGACGTACTGGCGCGTATCGGCGGCGATGAGTTTGCCATCATCAAGACAGGCGCTACTGAAGCTTACATTCAAAAAGCATGTGCGCTGGCTCTTGACAGAATCAACGAACATAACGCAACCGCCTGTATTCCCCTGGGCCTCTCTTTTGGTTACTCCATCAGCAGCGGAAAACTGACTTCGATGAAGCGGCTGATCGTCGAAGCTGATAATAGTATGTACCGTGAAAAATTGCAGCGCGGCTCCAACGCCCGCACCGCAATTGTTCAGAATGCCATCAAGCTATTAAATAAGCGTGACTTTATCAACGAAGGTCATGCCGACCGTCTACAGGCAATCCTCACCTCTCTGGCCTTCAAAACCGGAATTCCTGCAGCTAAACAGCCGGATCTGAAGCTTCTGGCCAAATTTCACGATATTGGCAAAGTCGGCATCCCGGACAGCATTATTTTCAAACCGGCCAGCTTGACTCCTGAAGAAATGTCCATTATGCAGACCCATAGTGAAATCGGTCAGCGCATTGCCTTAGCCTCCAGCGAGCTTGTCCCCATTGCCGAGTGGATATTAAAACACCACGAACGCTGGGATGGATCGGGCTATCCGCTGGGGCTATCCGGTGATCAGATCCCACTGGCCTGCCGGATCTTCGCCATTGCGGATGCTTACGAAGTGATGACCAGCCCCCGCCCGTACCGTCAGCCTTTGTCCCAATCGTCAGCCCTGGAACAAATCAGGCTTGCGGCCGGCTCTCAATTTGATCCGGCTCTGGTAGATATTTTTTTCACCGCAATTCATCAAATATAAAACCGCTTAATCAGTTAAGGCTGCCTCACATGGCAGCCTTGTTATATGTATCTTTACGTACTAGCCTCTAAATGAATCATACACCTTTTGGTATTCAGGCGTGGCGGGAATGGTTTTATAAATATATATATGAACTTTCGCAGGGTCATCCACGACAAAGCTGCGTTCCCCCCAGGGCTTATCCTGAATCTCCTGGTAAATGTTCAGCCCGGCCTGCTTAAGCCGGTTGTATTCGGCATCTACATCCTCAACCTCAAACGATAGAATCAGGCCTTTACCATTGAAAAACTCCCCCTCTTCCCGCTGCGGCAGCGTAAAGCTTACGCCAACCTCCAGGCTGGGCGACAGCAATTCGATATACCAGTCGCTCTCATAAACCAGTTTAAAACCAAAATGCTTCATATAAAAATCTTTCGACTCCTGCAGCTTTTCCGTGCTGATCGTAGTATCAATTCTCTTTATCCTCATGACATCGCTCTCCATACCTTAAGATTAAGTACTATATCATTTCGGGAAAGTATTGCCAAACCCCTGCCGGACAGCAGAAAAATGTCCGCCAGCGCCCGGATAAATCGATGACAAAGTCTAAAACCCTTGCTGATTAAATGAGTTTACCCCGAAAAACCGCTACTGGACTACGCCAGTACCGGTTTTTTGCCTTAATTAAGCAGTTTGTCGGCGGCAACCCTGCGGAACCGTTCAACATCATCGGTTAATCTAAAGTTAGTGCCTTTCAATACCTCTAAATAGCTCCTGATCGTTTCCAGCAGGCTACTGCCGGCGTCAGCTCCGGCAATTTGCTGATACGCAGCCCGGGCTTCAGGATTGAACAATTTTGTTGCATCGTCGAACAGCGGCGTATTGTTTGCGCCATATAATCCCCATAACACGTAACGCTTATATAAATCCTTTACCTCGGTAAATTTGGGCGAGTCACTGTACCGGTTAAGAAACTTTTCCTGCCTTAAAGCCCGCCTGATGATCTCGTCCCAGCCAATAACCAGAGCGCCGTCTTTTGCCGCCGCTTTAGCTGATTCCACCGCCATAATATCAATGTAGGCGGCCAGATCGGCAGTAAGCAGGGAGTTATACCGTTGATACAGGCTATAGTCAATGAGCGGAAAATACAGGCCCTCGGCGCTATCGAATTTATAGCCGCCTGCCTGGAAGCCCAGCAAAAGATCCTTTAACTCAGCATCCTGCAGTCCGGCAAGGCTGGCTAAATCGCTGCCCGGTGCAAAGCCTTGCTGCAACCGCCGCTGAAATGCATCGTTATGAAAATATTCTTCTGCCATTTTTGCCAGCCGCTGCTTTTGCACCTGTTCCAAACCAATCATCATTGCCGCCGCCCGGTGGCTGGCCACTTTTGTTATCATCCCGTCAATATACAGGCGTAGTTCAGCCGGCTGAATATCCGGCTGGTTCCTAAGCCGGTCAAATTCATTCATGATTTGCTGCTGCTCGGCTTCGGCTGCCGTACTTGAGCCGGCCAGCTCCTGCTGAACTTCCCCCTGCTGGTTGGACTTGTGTCCCGCACAGCCCCCGGTCAGCAAGACAAGCATCAGCCCAAGTACAATACATTTGTTGCTCATCCTTCATTTACGCTCCTTTTAAAGCCTGCAGCCGCTTAACGTCATTCTAGCATTGTCCCTTATCCATGATAATTATGCACCATAAACAGCCTCGCCAGAACGGACGCAGTACTGCACCACCACGAGCTTGCAGTTTCAGTACCAGCGCAAAGGGATGTCTAAAACTGCTTTGCGGTTTCGGACATCCCCCATTTTTCCTTGTTTAATAACGCTTTCTCTTATTTGATGAAGCTATTCCCATCTCTTCGCGGTATTTGGTGACCGTCCGCCGCGATATTTTTATTCCCTGCTTGGCCAGCAGGCCGCTAATGCCCTGATCGCTCAACGGAGAAGCAGGATTTTCACTGCGCAGCAGATTCTTTATTTCCTGCTTGATTTTGCCTGACACCATTTCCTCCCCGTTGACAGTATTGACACAGCTGGAAAAAAAAGCCCGCATACTGAACAAGCCGTGAGGCGTATTGATATATTTGTTGGCTACGGCGCGGCTGACCGTCGATTCATGAATCCCCAGCCGGTCAGCCACCGTCTTCATAATCAACGGTCGTATATGGGGGGGGCCATGATCAAAAAAACCGCGCTGTAAATCCAGGATAGCTTCCGTAACCCGGTATAAAGTATTGCGCCGCTGCTCAACGCTTCTGATTAACCAGATGGCTGCATTCAGCCGGTTCTCAATAAATTTCTTAACTTCACTGTCCGGCTGGCGCGATGCCTGGCGGTAGGAGGGGTTGATGAACAATCTTGGTATATTGCTGTCATTCACCAGAATAACATAGGAGCCGTTTACCCGTTCAACGGTAACGTCGGCGGAAATATAGCCGGCGCTCTCGGTACTGAACGCCAGACCGGGTTTAGGATTAAGCTTGCGGATCAGGTCTGCCGCCTCCTGTACGGCATGAGCCGTAGAGTTCAGCCGTTCGGCAATCCAACGGTATTTAGCATCAGCTAAATCCGGCAGATGCTGTTCAATAATTGCTTTAACCAGCCCGTGATAAAGCCCCTGCTGGCGGGCCTGGATCTGCAGGCATTCCTGCAGACTGCGCGCCCCAACCCCTTCAGGGTCAAACGTCTGGATAATTTCCAGTACACTGCCGGCCAATTCCGTTGAAACGGCCAGCGCCTGGGCAATTTCTTCCACAGAGCTGCACAAATACCCCTTATGATCGATACAGCCGATAATATACTGCCCGACAGCATGTTCCAACGGGTTGTTAAAGGTTATATCAAGTTGAAATTGCAAATGTTCATCCAAGGAAACCTCTCTTGCGGCAAAACTACCGGCCGCCATTTCATCACTATGAACTGCGGTCTGGTAATTTGCCTTGAGGCCGTCCTTAAAATAATCGTCCAGTTCATTCACGTTAGCGGCGGTAATACCGGCTGAGGGAGCATCCCCAGCCGGCTGGTCGTCATCCCCGGCTGCGTTCTCCATTTCCAGGACCGGATTCTCCAAAAACTGCTGTTCAACCATTGCCGCCAGCTCCTGTGTGGAAAGCTGTAAAATGGCAATCGCCTGACGCAATTCCTGCGTCATCATTAATTTTTGTTGTGTTTCCAATCTTAAGCCGAAATCCATAATTAACACCCTAACATTTTGGTTTATTACACTGTATGTTTCGCTAAATATAGTATGCCTTCCTTTTTTAAATACTCTGATAATTAAAATATTAAAAACGACTGCCCGCCGTTAACAAGCAGGAAAAAAACCGGCGCAAGACTACTTACAGGAAATCGCGCCGCTCTCTATCCATATTACGACAAAATACCCGGGGCAGGCAACTAAAAATAATTGCCAGCAGGACCGCTCCCCATACAGCAGTCAACAGCGAACGGTTCAGGGCATTGCCTAAACAGCAAAAAATAACCGCACCGGGAATGCTGCCTAAAAAGGTTGCCAGGCAATAAGGCCAAAACCGGACTTGCCTCAGGCCGGCGAGAAAACTAAAAGCGTCCCAGGGAACGACTGGCATCAGCCTAATCAGCAACAGCATTTTAAAGTCTTGGCCACCAACCTGTTCAGCCATTCTGCTCAAATGACAGCCAGACGGCAACAGCCGTCCGACGGTATTTTGCCCAAGCAGCCGGGCTAACCAAAAACAGCCGCTCGCCCCCAGCACCGTTCCGGTAATCAGATATAAAGCCCCCAGGTACGGGCCATAGGCCAGCCCGCCGGCAACCGCCAGAATGATGGCCGGAAAGAAAAACAGCGGACGTAAAATATTGAGTAGAATATAAACAGCCGGCCCCCACGGTCCCAGTTTGGTTACCGCCCTGCTGACCGCCTCCGGCTTAAATTGTTCAAGGCCCACCCCATAATTATAGCAAACTATGGCAATACTAATAACAATGAGAACGCCGGTTAAAGCAGGCTTAGACAAGAAATGATCGTAGTATCTCATGAATATTAATTATAATGCCGGCACTGAACAGTGTAAAGAAAATTCCGGCTGGAAAAGCGCTTGCTGAATTGTTGCAATAAAAATATTTTTATTAAAAATATTTTTATTGCGGCCAAATGATAGTAAAAGATGGCTGCGGGTATTATAATTAAAGGATAGTATGAACAAGGAGTTGAATTTTTTGGAAAAATTTAAAGTATTGGGAATAAGTGATGAAATCATTAGATCACTTAATGATATGGGTTTTGAAGAGCCTACCCCCATTCAGGAACAAGCAATACCGGAAGCTATGGCCGGCAACGATTTAGTTGGACAAGCCCAAACCGGCACCGGTAAAACAGCCGCTTTCGGCATACCCCTGATTGAAAAAGTCCGGCATACGGGCGGCCGCATCCAGGGAGTTATCCTTACCCCCACGCGGGAACTGGCCATTCAGGTAGCGGAAGAGCTGAATAAACTTGGTCAATATGCCAACGTGTTTGCATTGCCCATTTACGGCGGTCAGGAAATTGGCCGGCAAATAAAAGCCCTGCGTAAAAACCCGCAGATTATTGTGGCTACCCCGGGCCGGCTGATGGACCATATGGAACGGCGCAACATCAGGCTTGGCGATACCAAAATACTGATTCTCGATGAAGCGGATGAAATGCTGAACATGGGCTTTATTGACGACATTGAAAAGATTTTGAAAGAAACGCCGGAATCCCGCCAAACCTTGCTATTTTCGGCAACGATGCCCCGGGCCATCCAGAACTTGTCGCAAAAGTTTTTGAAAAACCCGACTTTTGTCAGTATAAAAGCCAAAGAAGTTACCGTTCCACTGGTGGAACAATTTTATGTCGAAGTGCCTGACCGTCAAAAATTTGATGTTTTGTGCCGCCTGCTTGATATTCAGGCTCCCGAGCTGGCAATCGCCTTTGGCCGTACCAAACGCCGGGTCGATGAACTGTCCGAAGCTCTGAAAAAACGCGGCTACTCGGCCGAAGGTATTCATGGCGATCTGACCCAGGCCAAACGCGACAGCGTATTACGCCAATTCAGAGACGGCGTCATCGATATTCTGGTTGCCACCGATGTGGCGGCGCGCGGCCTGGATGTCTCCGGCGTTACTCATGTTTATAATTTTGATATTCCCCAGGACGCTGAAAGCTATGTCCATAGAATCGGCCGTACCGGACGGGCAGGCAATACCGGCGCAGCGCTGACCTTTGTCATACCGCGCGAGCTGGATCATTTACGGTCGATCGAAAGGCATACCAAAAGAAAGATCGTCCGCATGCCCGTACCGTCCCTCACTGACGCCCTGGAAGGGCAGCAAAAACTGGCAGTGGAAAAATTGCTCAGGGTTATTGAGGAAGGCAATTATGATGAATATAAAGGCCGTGCTGAAGAATTGCTGAATCAAAGCGATTCTGTAGCCTTAGTATCGGCGGCCTTGAAATTACTGACCAAAGAACCGGATACAACTCCGGTTAAGTTAACAGAAGAAGCGCCGTTGCGCGCTCGCCGCGACCGCAACCGTCCTCCGCAGTTTAACCGGCGCAAAGGCCCCGGCGAAAATCGCCCGCCCTTTAATAAAAACCGGTCCCGTCCGCACGCTTAAACCAAACCGTAAGCCGGCAGTTCATGCCAAAATATGCCGGGATTATTTTAACCCGCTTTGCGGGCAAACTAACAACATATAGCTTATCTGATTAAGCCGCTTTTGATTCCATCTTACCAAGCTGGATAGAAAAAAGCGGCTTAATTTATCGGATCATCCAATTTTACGGGTGCCGCTTGTAGCTAGCCGTACTATACTAGTACAGCGCACTGGAGAAAGGAGCCGCTTATGAACAACCATCGAAAAAGAAGTCCGAAACGCGGCTATAAGCGTCTGGCTGCTGCCCTGGCGGGAGCCGCGGTCATTTCGTCGGCAATGCTGCCCGGCATTCCGCTTGCCAAAGTCCAGGCTGCGGTTGATTCCAATAACGTCAATTCTGCGCCGCCCGGCAAAGATGACTCTGCAACGCGGCCGGATCAAGCGGGTTCTCCCTTGCAAGCAGCCCGGCAGCAAGCGTCTAAATATGGCTTTGACAGTACCCGGGACCGGTTTTCCCTGCAAAGCCGCACCCAAACCGCCGCCACAGTGATCATCCGCACCACAACCGGAAAAACTTATAAAATGGAATTAATCAAAACCAGGAATGGCAACTGGCAGGTTGCCGGAGTACAGCAGACCGGCAGGGAAACGGATAAAGCCGCCGGCAATCCGGTTCAGAAAGTGATTGACAATGCCCGCCGCTTCGGTTTTAATCCGGCTAGCGACAAGTTCAGCCTGTTGTCGCTAAGCGGGGCTAAAGCCACGGTACAGGTTCGTACCGGCGGCCAGACGTTTAACGTCGATTTAGCCAAAAAAGCGAATGGCTGGGAGATCACCACAATCCGGGGCATTGGCAACGCCAGATATCCGGCAACCTATATACCGGCCAGCATGTTTCCCAGCACCGGCGTCTTGCCCGCAAAACCTGTTCAGAATACCGGTCAAACCAAAATCTTGTTTGAATCCGACAAGTATTTCGGCTGGAACTGGCTGGAGAATACCTATCCAGGCGACCGGGCTTTCGGCATTTTACTGCAAGACCCCCGTGATGCAACCGATAGCCATCCGGCCGGTGTACTTACGGCCATAAAAAATATTGACTTTAATGACCAATTTGTTGTCTATGCCTCATTGGGCACAGTTTCCGGCCAGGGATACGGCATTGGCATTGAAAAAATCATTCAAACCGGCAATGATTATACGATAACGGTTAGAACCAATAGTCCCGGCTCCGGGCAAATTAACAGTACGGCGACCCAGAATTATGATTTTATTGCTCTTGACCGGTCAACGCTGGACTTTAGCGACCCGGTCACCATAACCTTTGCCGATATTGGCGGAACCACATTCAGCAAATACACGCTGTCCCTGCGCGATTGATAAAAGCCTGAGTCTCCGGTGTTGAGACTCAGGCTTTACACTGTGAACCAAGCCTTCTTAAAACGGTGAGTTGTCTGTTGCCGTAGTGTATAATGCCGCTGCAATTGTTTTAATTGCAGTTAGCTGATCGTTGCTTTCATCACTAAACAGCCGGTACAATAATTCATCAAATAAACCGGTAGCCACATCGGTGGGCATCCTGGTCGTACCCAGAACAAAAGCCAGCGTCATTACTGAAATAATTTTTTCCGGCCGGCCTCCGGGACGCCCTAACTCGTCAATCATCGCAACAATTGTCGCTTCCTCCGGTTTGCCGCTAAAGGCCCGCACCCAATACAGCCCTGCGCTTAATATCGTCTCAGCGGCATTGTGCAGGCCTTGTTCATCGCCGAGTTCTCCCTGATATTGCCGCAGAATAGCCATGATTGCCTGTACATATTCCTCTTTCAATACCTTCCCCCCGCTTACTGGTGTAAAATCCCGCCTTATTATTTCTCCATTCATTTTTCGGATGCCTGCTTTTTCCCGGGATGGCGGACTAGTTTGCGGGGCTTGCCGCAAAGTAAAGCCTTGCTGCCGGGTTTCAGCCTGTGAATGATTTGCCCATTGCCTTCCTGCAGCGAGTAGCTGACTTTAGCCATGGCGTCCTCCAGCAAACCGGCGATAGCCAGCAGTTTTCTCAGTGCTTTATTGCGTACTGCCAGCTCCCGCCTGGACTGTTTAAGCGCCAAATCCTCCGTACTCAGCCGGCGCCAGAACCGATACGACTTCCATATTTGGCCGGCCGCCAAGACCGGCAGGATCACCAGCATGAGCCTGCTGATGATCGTCAGCGCCGCAGGGCTGGCTGCCGAATTATAAATATCCAGACTAAACGCCGGATTGAGCGTGGATATCGCCAGCCGGGGAAACAGAGCGGCGGCAACAGTTCCTGTGGCCGCCGCAATTGCTAAGATACCGACGCAAAAAGCAGGCAGGTATTCATCCCGGCTCAACAGCCGCCGCCCGGCAAGTAAAAGCAAAACCAGCCCGCCGGCAACAACGCCTGCGGTCAGGTTATTGCCGGCGGGCAGAGCGCTGCAAGTCAGGCCGGCAAAACCGATCGCGGCGGCAATTGCGTAATTATATACTTTCAAACCGGTTTTCGCTGCGCGCTGCGCTAAATTCCGCTCCACTCTTTGCGTCAGATAGGCAGCTCCGTGAACTATAAATAGCAGCGTAAACATACTGCCGCTAACCAGCGTATATAGATTCAGCGCGGCCATAACCGAACCGCTGAATTCTTTTGCAGCATCAATGGGAAGGCCTTTGGCCAGGCTGGCAATGACTACGCCCCATAGAAAAGCCGGCGCTATACTGCCGGCAAAAATGCCCCAGTCGCAAACCCGGCGCCAGGTTTTGCTATCGCTCCCGCTGCGCATTTCAATCGCCAAATTACGAACAATCAGCGCCAGCAGCAGCAGCACCAGCAGCAAATACAAGCCACTGAACACGGTGGCATAGACCATTGGGAAGCTGGCCAATAACACCGCTCCCGCGGCAATCACCCAGACCTCATGCCCGTCCCTTAACGGGGCAATGGTGTTGATCAGCACCTGGCGCTCCAGTTCATTCTCCCCAATCGCCACAAGCAGCATGCCAATGCCATAATCAAAGCCTTCCAATATGAAATAGCCTAACATTAAAAATCCCAGCAAAGCAAAACAAAGTACGTTTAAGTCCATATTTACACCTGTTGATCAATTATTCACCGGTTTTGTCCGGTCCGGCGATGAGAATAGAACGCATAAAATAGAATACAGCCAGTCCCATGCCGGCATATACAACATTAACGCCCAGAAATGAAAACCACAGCTGACTGACCGGTACCGTCTTAGATATCCCCTGTTCCGTCAGCAGCCAGCCGTAAACCAGCCAGGGCTGACGTCCGACTTCGGTAATTAACCAGCCTGCCGCCTGACAAACATAAATTAGCGGTACGCCCAGGATCATTGAACGCAACAGCCACTTCTTGCTGTCAAGACTTTGCTTCCGCCAGTGCCACCAGCCGGCCACAGCCAGAAAGATTACCGCCGTTCCTGCGCCAACTTTAAGTCTAAAGCTCCAAAACAGCAGATTTACCGGCGGAACATAAGACCGCGGGCCATACGCTGCGGCAAGGTTCTCCTGCAACTCTTTCATTCCGGAGACGCGGCTGTTGTAGTGATTATTCACCAGCAGGGACAACATACCGGGTACGGCAAGCTCAGCAGAGTTGACCTGTTGTTTCTCGTTAATGATCGCCGCTATAATGAACGGGGCCGGCTTGGCTGTTTCCCACAAGCCTTCCATTGCCGCCAGTTTCATTGGCTGTACTTTGGCTAAGTGCTGCGTATAAACATGCCCGCTGAAAAACACCAGCAAACCGGAAAGCCCGGCGCAAATCAACCCGGTCTTAAAAGACCTGTACGCAAACTGCCGGTGCCGATGCTGCAGCAAGTAATAGGCGCTGCCCGCCATGACAAAAAATCCGGCTGTCAGCAAACCGGCTGCCACGGTATGGACATATTGATAGTACAAAAAGTGATTGGTGATAATTGCCGTAAGGTCATTTAATTCCAGGCGGTTATTTTGAAAGGCATACCCTGCCGGCTGCTGCATAAAAGCATTGGCCGCTAAAATCCAGAAAGCCGAATAATTACTCGCTGCGGCAATCAGCCAAATTGCCGTCAAATGTATTTTTCTGGGGAAAAGCTCCCAGCCATAAACCCATATCCCGATAAAAGTCGCTTCAATAAAAAATGCCGTAAGCGCCTCCAAAGCCAGCGGAACGCCAATCACCTCGCCGACAAACCGGCAGAGCTCCGCCCAGTTCATACCGAATTGAAACTCCTGTACAATTCCGGAGGCAACGCCGGCGGCATAATTTAAAATAAATAACTTACCCCAAAACTGAGCCATTTGTTTATATTCCGGTTTATTTTTAACTACATAAACAGTCTCCATAATGGCAATCAGCACCGATAACCCGAGGGTAAGCGCTACAAACCAAAAGTGATAGGTCAGAGTAATGCCAAACTGCAGCCGCGCCAGTATTAAGGCTGTATTGTCCATTGAGTCCCTCATTTAACGCATAATGATAAAATCAGTTTTAAGCAACGCAAGTACTAGTTATTGTTGCCCAGGCTGCGTTTTTTATCCACCCGGCCGACGGCTCCGTCCGGCAAAAAAAAATCAGCCACTGCCAGGCAGTAGCCAATTCCAGGGGGCCGGTCACTATTGTGAACGCAAGTCCGGTGTCAGCAGGTAGTATCGTCGTCAAAGCCAAATAAAAACAGCAAAATAATAATGATAATAATAAAGATCCAACTATTGCCACGACCAAATCCGTTCATGCAGAACTCCTCCTTCAATAACAATCATTGTTATTTGCTCCATCCTATGATTTTCGGACCTGTTTTGCTCTTATCCAAATAAAAAAAAGATCCGGTATCATAAAAAAGCCACCGGCGCATTGTCCGGTGGCTTTGGCATCCGTTAACGATTGGCGGGAACAATCTCCAGCCAATAACCGTCAGGATCAGAGATAAAATAAATTCCCATATCCTTGTTCTCGTAGCAAATACAGTTCATACCTTTATGTAATTCATAAGCTTGGTCAAAATCCTCGACCGTAAAGGCCAGATGAAATTCATTGTCGCCCAGATTGTAAGGTTCGGTTCTGTCCTTTAGCCAGGTCAGCTCGAGCCGATGCCCGGTCTGCCCGTCACCTAAAAAAACCAGGGTGAAATCAGGCTTTTCCTTGCGCCGTGTTTCCACCAAACCCAGTGCGTCACGATAAAAAGCGAGGCTTTTTTGTAAATTCAGTACATTAAAATTGTTATGAGCAAATTTAAATTTCATGCCTATAACCTCCTTATCTTAAGTAGCCGCCCGGCTGACCTGACGCTGCCTGGCGGGCAGGCGGCCCATTACCCGGCATCAGTTTAAACTGATCGGTTCCGATTGCAAACTGGTTTTATGGGCAAAATCGGTTGACCGCTGTAGAACCTCGGCATTACCGACAATTACCAGTCTGTCGTCAGCCTCAATAACCGCCAGCGGTCCCGGGGAAATAATGATATCGGTATCACGGCGAATAGCAACAACAGTGGCCCCGGTATGCTGCCATAGCTTGATGTCGGCGATGGTCCTGCCGACTAAATGCGAATTTGCCGGAATCTTTACTTCAATCGGATTGTAGGGATTCAGGTTCTTCAACCGGTCCGAATAGCCGATAATATCATTAAGAACGTTTTCCAGCCGTTTATCAATTTCATTCTTTTTTTCCAGCAGGATTTCCAGCTCCTGCCGCAGGGAATAGACCGATTGCATACTTTTGTGATGATCAATAAACCGGTAGGCTTCTTCCACCGACAATACCGTAATTTCCTTGCCTTGTGATACATTAACCACATTCGCATCTTTTAATAACGCAACTGCCTTTCTGATTGTCTCTGAAGACACATTATAATGACTGGCCAGTAAAGTCCGGCCGGCGATCCGGCTGCCAATAGCGAACTCGTCATTAATAATGCGCTGAGCAATATCAGTTGCTATAGAAAGATACATTGCCGCCATAATCGTAAATCCCTCCGCGAAGATTGTGTTTCTCTTCCTTATCTTATATTAGACTATGTCCTGCCAGTTAGCAACTTATGCGCCAAATAATTTTTAATATAATAGGGCATCGTCCTGCCGCCAGGAAGATGCCCTATTTTAGTATAACTGTCGCTCGTGTTGTATTCATAGCATATATTGGCTTACGCCAGATCAAGTTCCTCCCGGCTTTGTTCCGATTTTAGTTCCTGTACTCTTTGCCGCCGCTGATTTCTTTCATATTCGAAGATATCGTTCATTTCATAAAATCCGGTCTTGCCGTTGATAAATTGAGCGGCCTTGTAAGCGCCTTGTGCAAAAGCAACCCGTGAATAGGATTCATGAGAGATTTCAATTTGATCAAATTCACCGCTGATCAATACTTTATGCTTGCCGACAATTCCGCCAGCCCTGACGGCGTGTGTGGGAATTTCCTTATACAGCAAACTGTTGTCCCTGATTCGATCGGCAATCTTCTTGGCCGTACCGGACGGTTGATCTTTTTTAAATTTATGGTGTTCTTCAAATATCTCAAAATCATAATCATTCATAAGCTCAGCCGCAATCTCCGCCATCAGCATGAGAATATTAACGCCATATGTAATATTGGGCGCCATAACAACGCCAATACCGCCTCTATCGGCCACCCGTTTGATCTTATTAAGCTCAGCCGTTTCATAACTGGTCACCGCAGTAACCACATTCACGCCGCATTTGGCGAGCAAATGGATATTATCCCGCAAAAAACTGTGGCAGGAAAAATCAATAATCACATCAGGCTTACGGTAAAAAAGCCGTTCCTCCAAATGATCGGTTGGTTCAACAATGATTCCGGTATCGGCCATATTAAGAATATTGCCCAAATCCTTATCGATTTTCAAACTATTGGGACGGCACAATACCATGCTTAACACACCCTGTTGCAACAAATATCTGGCAACAGTTTCACCGGTGCGTCCTAACCCCACAAGTGCTATTTTCATCATTGTACCTCCTATTTTTTTACTAACAACTTAATTTTATCATACGGGTTGGCAGTTGTCAAACCATTTGTTTTTCGTACAGTTATAGCAATACCAGCAAGGGGATGTCCGAAATGCCGCTGCATTTTCAGACATCCCCCCGGACTGCCGGAAAATTATTCCCCGATCCGTTCGGCCAGCTCATTTAAATAAGTCCATCGTTCCAATAGTTCTTCCAGTTTAAGCTCCAAAGTCTTTTGTGCTGCAGCCAGCTCCTGCAGCAGTTCAAAATCACTGCCGGCCAGTTCAATTTGAGCCAGAACATTGCTAAGCTCTTGTTCCACTCCGGCAATAACCTCTTCAATTTGCTGATACTCCCGCTGTTCAGCAAAGGTAAATTTCGGCCGCCGGGGCGCCGTATGTTTTGGTTTAGGCTTAACGGCAGATTCGGCCGCCGGCGCGCTTCCTTCACCGTCTCCGGCGGCAAGCCGGCTGAAGTCCCGATATTCGGAGTAACCGCCGTTATGCTGGGTAATATCGCCCTGGCCTTTAAAGACAAAAATTTTGTCAACCAGCCGGTCCAGGAAATACCTGTCATGTGATACCACGATCAGCGCCCCGGGAAAACCATCGAGGTAATCCTCTAATACAGTCAACGTCTGAATATCCAGATCATTGGTCGGTTCATCCAGCAGCAAAACATTGGGAGCGGCGATCAGGATCTTCAATAAAAACAGCCGGCGGCGCTCGCCGCCTGATAATTTGCCAATAGGCGCCCATTGCAAAGCGGGAGGAAACAAAAACAGCTCCAGCATTTGCGCCGCCGTAATCACGCTGCCGTCAGCGATGGTTAAATGATTGGCTTCGGCTTTAATATAGTCAATCACCCGCATATCATGATCCATGCCGCTGTCCTGCTGCGAAAAATAACCGATTCTTACCGTCTGGCCGGTATCAAGCTGACCGCTATCCGGTTTTAGCCGGCCGGCGATGATATTCAGCAGCGTTGACTTGCCGCTGCCATTTGGGCCGACAATACCAACCCGGTCCCTTTTCAAAATTGTATAGCTAAAATCATTGACTACCGCCTGCCCGTCAAACCGGTGGCCAATATTGCTAAGCTCAATAATTTTACGCCCCAGTCTGCTGGTACCGGCTGCGATCTCCAGCCGGCCGTCTTTGTTGTGCGGTTTCATCGCACTAAGCTGCTCAAACCGGTCAATCCGCGCCTTTTGTTTGGTACTGCGCGCCTGAGCCCCCCGTCTGATCCAGGCCAGTTCATTGCGCAGCAAATTTCGCCGTTTGTTTTCACTGGCCTCGCGCCGCTCCTCCCGTTCGGCTTTAAGCTCCAAAAACTTACCATAATTCCCAGTGTAACTGTATAACGCACCCTGTTCCAGTTCCAGCATCCGGTTTGCCACCCGGTCGAGAAAATAACGGTCATGAGTAACCATCAGCAGTGCGCCTTTGCGTTTATGCAAATATTGTTCCAGCCATTCGACCGATTCATGATCAAGATGATTGGTCGGTTCATCCAGGATTAACAAATCGGATGGATGAATTAAGGCTCTGGCCAGCGCCACCCGTTTACGCTGACCGCCTGACATCCGGTCAATCATCGCATCAAAGCGGTCAAGCCCTAATCTGGTAAGAATCGTCTTAACGTCATTTTCCAGCTGCCAGGCGGACAAAGCATCCATTTGCTGACTTAAATCAATCAGTTTCTGCTGATACTCGCCATTGCCCGGACAATTGTTGCTTTGCGCCAAAGCCCGCTCATAGGCGCGCAAGGTCTGCATCACCGGCGAATTGCCGCGGAATACCTGTTCCAGAACCGTTTCCCCGGCGTCAAACTCCGGATTTTGCGGCAAAAACTCAATCCGCACGCCGTTACCTTTTATGATGTTACCGGCGTCAGCCTGCTCCTGGCCGGCGATGATCCGCAAAAACGTCGACTTTCCCGTGCCATTAATGCCAATCAGGCCAATTTTATCTGCATCGTCAATGCCAAAAGACACGTTGTCCAGCAAAACTCTTTCTCCATAGGTTTTTTGTAAATTTTCAACTGACAATACATTCATCATTCAAACCCCAACTGTTCAAAATTAGTAAGTCTATAGCTATACTGTAACATAGATCGCCAGTCAAGGAAACCGGAACTTAAGCGGACATCAATCATCAAGCCTGGCTTCATCCTCCCGCCGGGACTTACCGGCGGGCGCGGCGGCCATTCCATCCTTTAGCGGCGCCAGTTCCTGAGAGGTTTCCGTCTGTCCGGCCAGACCGGAACGTCCGGGCAGGCGCTGTACATTCTCCCGGACAGCTTCGCCTAACCGTTTTTTTACAAAATAGCAGGATATATAAAACCCCACCAAAACCAATCCGGCGGCTAAGCCTGATCCCTGCCCGGGAATCAGCGGCATACCGGCGATAATTGCCAAGCAGCCGGCCATCGCCAGCCAGGAGGTATAAGGATAGCCCGGCAGCTGACAATGGCCGGTCGGCGGACAGCCGCAGGACTGCCGGTATTTATAGTGTGTGACCAGAATGACGGCGTAAGACGCCAGCAAGGAAAACCCGCCGGCGCTCACCAAAAACAGATAAACCTGCTCCGGCAGCAGAAACGCCAACCCCAGACCGGTGAGCATAGCAGCTCCCGAAAACAAAATACCGCGTCGGGGAATATCCCCCCGGTCTTTGATCCACTCCGGCGCATGCCCCTCATCCGCCAGCGATCTGAGCATCCGGCCCAGCCCGAACATGGCCGCCAGCATAGTGGAAAGGATTGCCGTGACCAGCACAATATTGACAATAGCGCCCGCCCAGCCCAGCCCCCACCGGGCCAGCGCCGTAACCAGAGGACTTTGTTCACCGCCTAAAGCAGCGGTCGGCGTCAGAGGCAGCAATACCGCAACCGCTGTTACATACAGTCCCAGAAGTCCAAAAACGGTATAGCGAATAGCACGCGGTATTGTCGTATGGGGATTGTCGGCCTCTGAAGCCGCCAGGCCAATAATTTCAAATCCGGCATAAGTAAACATAACAATCAGCATACTGCCGGCAATCCCTCCCAGCCCGCCCGGCAGCAAGGGCTGACTGAATAAAACTCCGCTGCCAATTGCCGGCGTACCTGGCATTAGCCCGGCAATCAAAGCCAGTCCTGTGACAATAAAACCAACAATGGCCAGCAGTTTAATGATTGCCAGGCCGCTTTCCAGTTTGCTCAGCTTATCGGCCCCCAACAAATTGAATAAGGTAACCACGGCAATAATGAACGCTCCCATTAGCCCTAGGGACATTGCCGGAAACCAGTTTTGCAAAAAAATCGCTACAGCGGTCGCCTCGCTGGACATCGCCAGCACCAACCCCGTCCAATATACCCAGCCAACGACAAAACCCGCGGCAGGACCAAAGGCCCGCTCGGCAAACGTTCGGAACGAACCCGGCGCAGCGTCAGCCACCGTCATTTCCGACAAAGCATAAAGAATGACAAAAACCAGCCCGCCAGCCAGCAAATACGCAATCAAAACCGCCGGCCCGGCTGCTTTGATTGCAACCGCCGAACCAAGAAAAAAAGATCCGCCGATTACTGTGCCTAAAGCCAGCATGACCAGTTGCCAGGCTGACAGTCCCTGCATATTTTTATCCATAGGAAAACCTCCGCTTCATTGCCTGTTCCCACCTCTAAGTATTTGTAAAACAGTCCAAAGTTATTAAAAACGGCTTATGGACGACCTCAACTGACTACACGGTCAATCCTGCCGCTAGACCACAGCGCCAAAATACGTTATTATGCTATAAAAGGACAATTTTGCCCGTTTCTTTGGCAAGCATTGCATTCAATAGAATAAAAAGGGACTATTTACATGAAACGTTTATTAGCACTCAGCTTCAGCCTGCTTCTGGTGGTTATGCCTGTACGCGGCCTGGCGGGCCCTCAGGAAGAATACGAAACTGCCTATAAACTCTATATTGCCGCCGGAGCCAGCGCCGCTGCTTATCACGATCGGGCCGGACTGCTGGCTGCCCGCTATCTGGCGCGGGACGGCTGGCGCATTCGCCATTACATCCAGCCGGACGGGCAAAGCGGCGCACGGTTTGTACTGGCAGAGAAAGATTTAAGCGACAAGCGGCAATTAGCTGTGCTGGCCATTGTCGGCACTGAAACCGCCGGCGATATTAAAATGAACCTCCAGGTCGAAAAAGTCCCTTTCCCCGGCGTCACCGCCGGTGAAGCGGATTCGGCCCCGGCGGTCATTCCCCCTGACAGCCCCAAAGTACATAAAGGCTTCCACCGCTTTACGCAGAGTGGCCTGGCGGCGATTTTGCGCGATTCCGGCAATTTGGAAGACTCAGCCTTTCTCCCCGATCTGCTGCAAATCATCAAAACACATCAGCTGCTGATCACCGGCCATAGTTTAGGAGGAGCGGCGGCGACACTCGCCGCGGCCGGACTGATTAGCGCTGGTGCAGCGCCTGAGCAGTTAGAAGTCATCACCTTCGGCGCGCCGGCGGTCGGCAACGCCGCCTTTGCCCAAAAATACGAACCGCAGCTTCGGTTAACCCGGGTAGTCATGCGCGGTGATCCGGTAACCGGCGTTTTGCAAACCCTGGTAGGCGGCTACAAACAGTTCGGCCGGGAAATCATCTGGTCTGATCCGCCCGGCGATAATCCGCACGAGCTGCTGGGCTATGTTGATGCAGCAATTAGAAATTATTATGATAAGCGCCAGGCCGCCGGTATTGCTCCCCTCCCGCCTAAAACCGCCGCTTCGGACACGCAGCGCTCGGCTTATATTGCCCCGCTGCAAAATAATCTGCCGGCGGCATTTCAGAACGACTTCCGGTATATGCAGGAAGCGCTGTGGGACGAATACCGCCAAATACTGCCCGAATCCGCTTTTGCCTCCGGAGCAGCGGACTGGAAACAAGAGGCGGCAAAGCTGGGCTACCGTTGGCTAATTGTTCCGGAAGTCCGCGCCATCCGCCTTCAACAAGCAAAGAATACCTATTACGTCACGCTACAGCAAACAATCTATGACGCCCGCACCGGCAACGCCGTTGACACCGCTATATTTTCCACCGCAACTTCTCAGCTCACTCCGCTGGAAGCTTTTATCCATTCGTTCAGAGGCCTTAGCGTTCACACCGCTGAATGGCTGTAAAAAAACAAGGACGGCTTCCGCCGGTTTAAACACCGGCGGAAGCCGTCCTTGTTTTGAATCGCGCATTAAAAAGGCCGCCACACCAAATTCCGGTGCGGCAGCCCTTTTGATACATGTATTTGTGACGTAAAAACGCCGCTAATTACTTGCTGTAGGCTTCAACAAAATTTGCACCAAGTTGCTCGTAAAATTCAAGATGCCGGATAACTTTGATTGACTGTGAACGGTTAATTTCACTTACACTCTCTTTACCGATGGCTTCCTGTACGATTTTCTTGATGTCAAACGAACGATAGCCCAAAAAGGCTAAACGGTTGAAGAGCTGCTTCATACGCTGCTCCATTGTAACTTCCTCCGTACTTCTACAAATTGGTAATTACAACGCACCAGTAAGGCGCGTCATCAGCCGCTAATTACCTTTCGACTACTACCAATTACGCATTAGGCAAGAGATATTCGGGACAGGATCACTCTTTCTAATGGTTGCTTATCGCAATGCAATAATCTTATTTATATTAGCACATATAATCTTCGATGTCAATAAGTTTACTACGCACTGCAATTTTTCGCCACAGCTGCGCTGCAGCCTTCCGGCTGTTGCGAGGTCTTTGCCGCTCAAATTCGTTGCCGCCGTGCCTTGTCCTGGCGAAGAAGCGTCTCGCCATTATCTTGCAGCTTCGCTTGGCGGAGTGCTAGCGCTTGTTGTGTTTGGCCGCTTGACCGGGTTTGGTACGGCTTGTATGCTTACCGGCGGGGCGCTCCCCGGCATCCAGTACCTGCCCCCGGGAAATTTGCTTTGCCTTAAGCTTAAGCTTTAGGCTCTTTTCCAGTTTTTCAACAATCCATTTTTCCTGGCGGGCCACGATGGCTACCGCAACGCCATGCTTACCGGCCCGGCCGGTCCGTCCTGAGCGGTGCAGATAAAGCTGCGGATCATCCGGCACATCCAAATGAACGACATAATCGATCCCGGCGATATCCAGACCACGCGCCGCCACATCAGAAGCTACCAGCAGCTTAACCCGCCCGGCGCGGAAATCCTCCAGCGCTCTCTTCCGGTCAAGCTTGTCCGAACCACCGTGCAGCCCGGCTGCTGTAAGGCCCAGATAATTGAGCTTTGCTGTCGTCAGCGCAATGGCATCGCTTTTATTAACAAAAACCAGCCCCCGTTCCATGTTTAAACCGTGCACCAGCTTGCGCAGCTCCTCAATTTTATCCCGGTGTTCTGTTACCACATACAGGTGTTCGATATCCGGCTTGGCGGCTGTTTCGCCAATTGCCCTGACAACAGCAAAGCCGGCGCTGAATTCTTTGGCCCGCTCAATGGTCCCGGCATTCACTGTCGCCGAAAATAGCAACAGCTGCCGGTCCCGCAACGCAGTCTTGATTACCGCCTGAACGCTGCGAAAATTTTGATCCTCCAGCAGCCGGTCAGCCTCATCCAGCACAATGCTTTTGATCGTTTGCGCCGTTATTTTGCGTTTTTGGATTAACTCTAAAATCCGGCCGCTGGAACCGACAATAATATGCGGCTTTTCTTTCAGTTTTTCTATTTGACGGGCAATATTGACATTGCCGATCATCGGCGCAGCAACAATATTCAACGCCGCAGTTTGGATCAGCTGTTCGAGCTGCCGCTGAATTTGAATGGCCAGTTCATAGGTTGGCGCCAGAATTACCGCCTGCAGTTCCCGCTTGGCGCAGTCAATCCGCTGCAGCAGCGGCAGCAGGTAAGCCAGCGTTTTACCGGTGCCGGTCGCCGACTGCCCCAGGACATCCTGCCCGGCCAATACCAGGGGAATCACCCGGGCTTGTATTTCGGTGGGAACGGTAATTCCTGATTTGTGCAAAGCAGCCGTCAGCGGCGCGCCTATTCCCAATTCGCTAAATGATTGGCTCATATTTTTTGCTCCTCTATTTTCCTCGTACGGCCTTCAACCCTGATCTTGCGTGTCCCGGCGAATGGTTTTCCGCAACACCGCTTGTCTTGCGACAAATCGCCTTGCCATTCACTTGCAGTTTCAAGATTGGCGCGGTACTACACTACAATTTTAATTGACTTGCCTGAGATTTTCCGGTATATCCGGTTGATTGTCCTTATCATTATAGGTTGCTCGGCAAGCCGGAAATTTAGTACAGCCCCAAAACCGGCCGTTCTTGCCATTCATTGACTTCAACTCGCCCTTTTTGCACCGCGGGCAAATATGATCCGGTTTTTTCGGCCGTCCATCCTCATCATCGTAAGCCGCCCGGCATTGCGGATAACCCGAACAGCCCCAAAACTTGCCGTTGCGTCCTGTTCTTAGCTGCAGTACGCCTTTGCCGCATTGCGGGCACGGGTGTTCACCCTGAAGCGGAATCCGCAGCTCCAGGGCATTTTGGCACAGCCGGACAGTAAACTGGGTTTGCTGCTGAATAAACGCTTCCAGGCTTTCGCCGCCGCCGGCCATGCTATGCAGGATGCTTTCCCACCGGGCGGTCGAATCAGGATAGGTCATTTCATCCGGCAATGCGTCAATTAACAAATACGCCGACGGCTGCGGCAGCAAATACTTTTTCTTTTTCTCTTCCTGCAAAAAACCGCGGGCAATCAGCTCATTGATAATGGTAGCCCGCGTGGCTTCAGTGCCAATACCGCTGACATCCTTCAATTGCTTCTTCAGGTCGGGATTTTTTACATACTTATGGATTTCCTTCATTGCCGCCAACAACGTGGAGGCCGTAAAGCGCGACGGCGGCCTGGTGGCTTTTTTATCAGCGGCGGCGCCAATATAGCAGGCAGCGTCCCCTTTGCGCATGACCGGCAGAGCGCCGCTGTCCTCCTCCTTCTTCTCCTCGGCATCTACACCGTAAACCTCTTTCCAGCCCGCCTCCAGAATAATCCGGCCGCTGACGGCAAACGCTTCAGCCGCATAGTGTACTTCGATCTTGGTTTGTTGATAAATATGTACAGGGTAAAACTGAGCAATATAAGCCTGGGCAATAAGAAAATAAATATTTCGTTCCGTTTCATTCAGGACCGCCGGATTGCATTTTTCCTGGGTTGGAATAATGGCATGATGGGCGGTAATTTTTTTATCGTTCCAGGCCCGGCTCTTTAACTTCGGCTGCGCTTTAGCCGACCAGGCCGCCAAATCAGCCTGGCCGCCGGTCTGCAGGTTAGTTAGGATAACTGCCGCCTCCCCGTGCTGCGATTCCGGCAAGAAATCACAATCAGACCGGGGATAGCTGGTTAATTTGCGTTCATACAGCTTTTGGGCGGTATCCAGGACAGTCTGGGGGTCATAATTAAATTTCCTGCCTGCCAGCACCTGCAGGGCCGACAAGGAAAGCGGCAAACGCTGCGGTTCTTTTTTTTCGGTGGTTTGACAGTAAGCAATTTCTCCCTGCCGGTCGGCTGCATCCAAATGCGCCAGCAATTGGGCGGCAATTGCCTGATCAATCAGCCGACCTTCCGAATCCAGTCCGGCCTGCTCATCCCGCGGTTTCCAGGTAGCCGTAAACCGCCCGTTGTCATGCTGAAATTCAGCTTTAATGACATAATAATCAACAGGCTTAAAATCCGCCAGTTCACGTTCCCGCCTGACCACCAGCGCCAGCGTCGGCGTCTTAACCCGCCCTACCGGCAGGGTTGTCCGGTGACCCGCCCGCTGCGCCGCCAGCGTATAAGCCCGGGAAAGATTCATCCCAATTAACCAGTCGGCCCGCGCCCTGGCCAGAGCGGATTGCTTCAAATGAAAAAAGTCCTGATTGTCGCGCAGGCTGGCAATCGCCTTTTTGATGCTTTTTTCATCAAGCGCATTCAGCAGAATCCGGCGCACCGGCTTATCATTTTTTATATAGTCCAGCACTTCGTCAATCAGCAGCTGGCCTTCGCGATCCGGATCGCCGGCATGGACAATTTCCGTTGCCTGGCCAATCAGCTGTTGAATAATGCCAAATTGCTTACGGCAGGACTCGGCAATCAGCAGCTTCCACTCCGCCGGAATAATCGGCAGGTCTTCCATCCGCCACTTCATATATTTTTCATCATACTCGCCCGGCTCAGCCTGGCGGAGAATATGCCCAAAGCCCCAGGTAACCACACCGGCGCCGGTAGTAATATAACCATCCCGGCGGCTAAGCGGCCCGGGCAGGCATTTGGCAATTTCAGCACCCATACTGGGTTTTTCGGCAATATACAACCTCATGATAACACCTCTTACTTGGACAGGCCCGGCTTTGCGCCGGCAATGACCTAATGAAAAACGGGAACCCTGCTGGCAGGATTCCTGAAATTAGACAAACACACTCTGTTGTATAATACCAAAAGACCATTCATCCGTAAATAGTCTGTCGTTATTTAGCCACCAAATAGGCTATTCCCAGCAAACAAAGCGTCAGCCAGCCGATCAGCGCTACGACCAGCAGCCCCAGCAGCCAGGGCAGACGGTTGCGCCAGCGTAGACTGCTGCTGTAGCATTCCGCTCTAACGGCGTCAGGCAGCAGCCTGCTCAGATAGATGACGGCGGTTGGCAGTAAAAGCGCATCATCTGTGATGCCCAAAAACAGCAGATAATCCGGTATCACATCAATTGGGCTGAACACATACACCAGCACCGCCAGCATCAAACCCTTGATATAAGCAGGCGTTTGGGGATGTTTCCAGGCATAATATAAAACGATGGCATCATCCTTCAGCGCTTTCAGCCAAAGGGGCAGCCGGTGGACAAAGCCGCTCATAACGTATCCCGCCTATCTATGATATGATTTCAACTCCAGGCAAAGTGGGGGATTACCCGGCATTGCTGCTGCTGGAAAAATGCTTGCCAAGCACCGCCTTAATGGCCTCATAGCCCACTTCTTCCGGCAAAGCATCTTTAATCGGCCGCAAAAGATCGCCGCCCAGCTGCTGAATGACGGCTACGATCAACGCTTCATACTGCGCCGGAATCAGCCGGTCCCAGTCCACAGCATGGCCCTCGCTGCTGCAGCGGCTTAAATGATTTTGCACTGTGTTGATGGTTAATGCGCGCTCCTGGGCAATCTGTTCCAGCGATTTTCCCTGCCGAAACAGCTCCAGCGTAACCAAATGACTGGCCGGACCGGCCGCTTTGCGCGTTGCCGCCGCAGCCGGCGCCGCGCTTTCCGGAGCAGCAGACTGCGCCGTATGTTGCCGGATCAGCTGGAGAAACTCCCCGCCATAGCGTTTTAGCTTAAGCTCGCCAATTCCCTTGATATGCCGCAGGTCAGCTTCATCCTGCGGACATTTCTCGCTAAGCTCCCGTAAAGTACTGTCGGCGAATACAACGTAAGGCGGCACCTTTTCCCGCTCGGCAATCTGCTTACGCAGCTGCCTGAGCAATTCAAACAGGTCATCGTCCGCCTCCAGCTTGCGCTGGGTTGTTTCCTTCTGCCAGACACTGGCCTCATTTTTTAAAACAGCCAAAGCCTGGGCGGTTAATTTGACAACCGGATATTCACCTTCGGTAAAGTTCAGATATTGCGTTGCCACTAACCGCTGGATGAGCGCTTTTATCTCAGGTATTGTCCGCTGGGCAAACAAGCCGTAGGTCGGCAGCCGGTCCAGTCCCAGCTGCTGCACCTTTTTATTCTTCGAGCCTTTGAGCACATCGGCAATCACAGTCACGCCGAACCGCTCCCGCAGACGATAAACGCAGGAAAACACTTTTTGCGCATCCAGTGTAATGTCCACCAGTTCCCCGGCATTATCGCAATTGCCGCAGTTGCCGCACTCGCTGGCGGCTGCGGTATCGCCAAAATAGCGCAGGATGTATTGCCGCAGGCATTCCGGCGTGTGGCAGTAATCCACCATCAGCTGCAGCTTTCGCAGTTCATGGTGCTTTCGCACCGGATCCTCTACCGATTTATCAATCAGGAACTTCTGCAACAGCGTATCCTGCGCCCCAAACAATAAAATGCACTCGCCCGGCAGTCCGTCCCGTCCGCTGCGGCCAGCCTCCTGATAATAGGATTCCATATTTTTCGGCATATTATAATGCAGCACATACCGGACATTTGATTTATCAATTCCCATCCCGAATGCATTGGTCGCAACCATCACCCTGATATCATCATATAAAAAACGCTCCTGCTGCTGCGCCCGCTCCTCGTCACTCAGACCGGCGTGATACCGGCCGGCTGAAACGCCCCGCTTGAGCAGCAGCTCATACAGCCCGTCCACTTCCTTACGGGTGGCGGCATAAATAATGCCGGACTGCCGGCTATTGGTTTGTAAATAATTCATAATGAACTTCTGCTTGTTCTCACCGCGCAGCACCGTAAAAGATAAATTGGGCCGGTCAAAGCCGGTAACATAAACATCCGGCTGAACCAAAGACAACAATGCAGCAATGTCGGTTTTTACCTCATTCGTAGCCGTAGCGGTAAAGGCCCCCAGCACCGGGCGCACCTTTAAGCGCTCAATAAACGGCCTGATATTCCGGAAACTCGGCCGGAAATCATGCCCCCACTGCGACACGCAATGCGCCTCGTCAATTGCTACCATACTAATATTCAGACGCTGCAAGGCAGCCTGAAAGGCTTCTGTTTCCAGCCGCTCCGGGGCAATGTACACCAGTTTATAGCGGCCGGCGCTGATGTCATACAGACGCCGCCGTACTTCGGTCCCGGCCAAAGCGCTGTTAATGAACGTTGCCGGAATTCCCTGACTGTTTAAACCGTCAACCTGATCCTTCATCAGTGAAATGAGCGGCGAAACCACCAGCGTTACCCCCGGCAGCAGTAAGGCCGGCACCTGAAAGCAGACTGATTTCCCGGCTCCGGTCGGCATAATCGCCACCGTATCATGCCCTTTTAGCAAGCTGGCAATAATCTGATCCTGCCCCGGACGAAACTCATGGTAACCAAAGTATTTTTGTAAAACCTGTCCTGCCTGTTCTAGCATCATTGACATCCGAACCTGCCTTTCTCTCACTCCTGTCAGTCAATCGCCATACTGCGGCAGAAACTCCCGCAATACCAGACGGCCAACGCCCATCACCGGCACAGCCATAATCATGCCCAGAATGCCGAATAAATGACCAAACAGCAATACCCCGATCATAATCAATACCGGATGGACCTTTACCGCCCGGCCAATCAGGCTTGGCGAAACCAAATTATGGTTGACTTTTAACAGAATGACATAAAAAATTGTTGTCTTAACGGCAAAAGCCACGGACTCTCCGAGACAAAGCGCCACCGCCGCCGCCGAAGCGGCCAGCGGGCCCACAATCGGCACCAGTTCCCCGACTGCCGCCAGTGAAGCAAATACCGGTGCAAACGGCAACCCGGTAGCCTGGAAATAAACAAACACGGCAATGCCGGAAAACAGGCATACCGTCAATTGGCCTTTGATATAAGCGCCCAGTATGCAGGCAATCTCCTTCGCCACCCGCAGCAATTCGGCCCTTTCCCGCCGGGGTGCGTAGGAAAAAGCCATGTTGCAAAGCTTTACCCCGTCTTTTAAAAAATAGAAGGCAATAAACGGTACGCCAACCAGCTCCACCATGCCGGACAGAGCGTTAACCAGCGGATTTACCGACTGCTTGACAAGACTTACGGCAAAGGCCGCCGCCTCATTGAGCAGTTGTTCTATGTATTGGGTTATTTCCGGCGGCAAATTCAGAGCGTCAATCAACGACAATATATATTCAGGCTTGATCATCTGCGGAATGTTATAGGCAAACAAAGAAAAACTCGGCACAATCGTCCGTACGATCCAGGTGGCAAAAGCCGCCATAACAGCGAGCATGATCACCATCGCCAGCAAGCTCGCGCTGCCGCGGGACAGTTTTCTTTCCAGCGCATTGCGCAGCGGCAGAACAAGCAGCGTCACCAGCGAGGCAATAAACAGCACCACGCCCAGCTTGGCGGCAGTCCAGAAAATAAGTGCCAGCAGCACAATCGCGGCAAGCATATAACGCTGCACCCAGGAAAAAGGGAACAGGTTTTTTCCATTGCGCCCTTGCGGCAATTCCGCCATCATCAAGGCCTCTTTTCGCATAAGTTTACAGCTGTTTTATTTCGCTACCGGCACGGCAAAGTCCTGCCGGCGGAAAAACCTCTTATATCCGAAACAGCGGCGAACGCAAACAGAGTAAAGCCCGCATGATCCACTAAAGCAGAGCGGATCATGCGGGCGTATGCCAGTACCTGATAAGGCACTAGCCCCGCAGCGTGGATACCGGCGCAATCACAGGATTATTGTTAAAATTTAGATCTACGATATAATGCTCCACTTCCCGCTTGCGACCGGCCGGCGGCTTATGCCGCAAGCCCGGCGGCGACTGCAGGGTGGCAATGCGATTGTTGATCATATCAATCGTGTATAACCCCAGATTTGCCACAAGAGCGCACAAGTCAGACTGAACAAACTGCATCTGTTCAAGCTCACTGTTAATCGCCTCTTCCAAAGCGCCCGGCAAGCCAACCGGCTGCATCAGGCCGCGTACAGAACGGCCCTCTGACTCAACATACTCTATCCATTCCCATTTCAGCGGCAGGGTTTTACCATTTGCCTTTTTAATAAAACAGCGCGTCCGGCAGCGCCAGCGAAAATCAGCCTTGATGTTATGCTTCTGCGCCTGCCCGGCCAAATCAGCCTGGCCGTTGTTTTCCGTATATACGACAAAGGCGGCAAGATTTACAGCCGTTTGCGCATCAGCCAGTTCAATCCAGACACTGGGAAAAACCGGGGCAATATTCCCATAATCCAACCCGGACTCATAATTATAAGTATAGCGGCAAACTTCCGCGACATCGTCCAGCAACGCTGAAGCATTCAATAACGGCGCAGTCTTGCAGCCCCTGCTCAGTTCCTGCAAAACTACCTGCAGCGTGTCAATGACGGTAAGGCGCGGCGTTGTTTTGCTTTGCGCCAATCGTTTTCCCATTTTCAGAATATCACAATAAATGTTCATCAGTAGCCCCCTCTGCTTTGTCCGCCTACCGCTAAATTTGCTCTAATCACAGCTTGAGCTAAAATTAGTTTATCCGGAACCCGGAATTATCATAACCTGCTTTTTCCGCTATACATAAAAATCGGTCCCAACTTGTTGCTGTTTGCGGAGGGATATTTGTCTCGAATTCCAATACATCTAATGTGTTGGTTGACCGGAATAAAAGGCAAAGTTATGCTGCGTATCCCAAAAATTTCAATACATCTAATGTGTTGGTTGCCCAATACAACTTAACCCCATTCGAATCCTCATTTTTGATTTCAATACATCTAATGTGTTGGTTGCCCGACGACATGACGGATCCGCAATTGCCATTTGCGCAGATTTCAATACATCTAATGTGTTGGTTGCCCTTTACCATGGGATCATTGAGCTCAACTATGACCTGTATTTCAATACATCTAATGTGTTGGTTGCCCATTGCCGTTAGCTCCATTGCTGGGGCTGTTTTTATATTTCAATACATCTAATGTGTTGGTTGCCCCCATAAAAGGAGGGAATAAATTGGACAGCATTAACAGATTTCAATACATCTAATGTGTTGGTTGCCCCAAGGGAAACGCTGTATTTCTCACAACCTGAATGATCAAAAATCCCAGCAGTTACAATGGGTTTAGCCCAAATTTTCCAACTGGGGCAGCATGCCTTGCAGATTTAGGACAAAAACCCCGCAATCTTGCTATTTACAAGACTTTCCCTCCCCCTGCCGGCAAGCCTGCTTGGAAAAAAATCAAATGATCAGCGACTCAGTTTTCTTATGATCGTTCCCTAGTACTCAAAGGGACGGTTCTAATGAGTTAAGCTTTAGCTATCACACTTTGACTCATGCCCGTTAGTCTTGCTATTTGCCGTGTTGAAATACCATTCATTTCTTTTATTTTTCTTACTATTTCATCTCGTTTTGTTTTCTCCATATTTTGCAATTCGGTAGGCATCTTAACTTTTGCATACTTTTGGATGATCTTTTTGATCTTATCATCTGACATTCTTTTCTTTTCATTTATTTCAATACAATTGGCGTCAGCATATTCATTCATATAGTTTTGAAAATGAACAATGAATTTTTCTCGCTCTTCCGCAAAAATACCTAATATAAAACCAGTCTCAATGATTTTACTCTTACCTATGTATTCAGCATAACTACTCCACTTATAAATTTCTACGCTTTTCTCTTTTCCGGCTTTTACTGGATTTTGATGAATATAGCGCAATACGGTCAGTAAGTATTCATCAGTTTCCACAACTTCACTTTTAAATCGGTCTTGAAATAAGTGTCCAGCTCGGTCATATTTACGATTATACCACGATACATAGCTTACGCCGATTCTCTTCATCGTGTTTCCTATGGATTCTTTACCCTCCTTAATTAATAAATGGATATGATTATCCATTAAACAATAACCATATAGAAGATAGCTGGCAATATCCTTATAATACTGTAAATATCCAATAAACTTTTCTCGATCTTCATCATCCTCAAATATGACTTGTTTATTGATTCCACGCACAATAATGTGATAAATTCCGCTTTCGCTTTTTTGACGCGCTTGTCTGGACATTTTTATCACCTCATTGAGATTCTATCACGTTATTCTTTTAAACTCAACAGAACCGTCCCTTTGATTCCATCATCCTCGAATATGACTTGTTTATTGATTCCACGCACAATTGAATATTTCGCGGTAATCGTACCGGGGGGTTCAGCAAAGGTATCCAATCCTTTTATGCTAAAGATACCGGTCGTTCATGGTAGGATACCGCCCAAGGGCGGTATCCACAAGAAGAGAAGAAACGTTTCGACTATTGTTTATGTGAGCAGCAGTCACTGAGAATGATAGATCAAGCTATTCCTTCTTCTTAAGTATATTATTAGGTGATATTACTTGAATGAGAAGAAATGAGTATTTGAATGCCAATATTGCTAAAAGTAATGCAGCGTACCAGTATGCGGAATATATTCCAATATATTCGCTAAGTAAATAACCAAATATTGGACCAACTGCTGCGCCGAAATCAATTAAAAGGGAATATGTGGTCATAACTTTCATTTTCGAAGACGATTTAACGGCTACATCAGACGCAAGGGCGTCTGCTATAGTCGTTAAAAAGGTTGCTGTAATTTGTATGCCTATCAGAATAACTATCCATAGTAATACCGGAAATTGGAATGGGATTAAACTAAATAAAAGACTGGCTAATCCCAATGTCGCAACCAAAATAAAGTAACGACCATTTTTTTCATCAGATTTTTTCCCAATCCAGGGAGCTAGCCATGGTTCCCAACTCCACCGTAATGCTTGTAAAATACCTCCCAGAGACGCAGCTCCAATTGCCAACGCTCCAATGTATACGGTTGAAGAGTTATGTACTTCTATTAGGTGGCTAAGGGTCGACGTAAACATACCTTGATAAATCATTGCAACAAAGGTTCCGGCGGCTAAAGCCCACAGAATATCTGTGTCTTTCCATATAATACTGGAGTTATTTGTTTTAATATCGATTTGATTTTCGTAATTTTTGGATGTAGGTATGTAAAAGAAAGCAAAGGGGACTGAAGACAGAGTGAGTAACCCGAAAACAAAGGCAGTGTTTTGGAGGCCATAATGATCGGCGATAACGCCTCCGATAAGCATTCCAAACAAACTACCTAAGCGATATAGTCCATTATACCGCCCCATAAAGTGACCACGATTTGAGTCGTCCGAACAATCAATAATTGTAAAATATGCTCCCAGGCGAAGAAAGGTCCAAGCCAATCCCCAAGTACAACGAATCATAAGCAATGGTAAAAATCCTTGTACAAATCCATATGATAAAGTAGTTAAAAGCGCTACTATAGTAGCAAAAACAAAGCCAGTTCGAATGCTGATTTTTTTGTATATCCATCCGACAAGTGGGTTTAGCGGTATTCGTACAAGTCTATTCACTGATAAGAGAATTCCAACTTCCCATAAAGAGTTTAAGCCCGCCTCCTTCCAATGCGTTGGTAATACAATGTACAACATAGAATCACCTATAAGGCAGGCTGCGGTAATTAAGGAGAGCGTGACTACCGGATTTCTTTTCGCTGCATTATTCAAAGTTATTACCGGCTTTCTTAAATGTTTTGATACTGGGAAATAATCCCTGGAATATATGTTAATTATACTACTGTCTTAATTAAGCCACTACCTAAATCACTAATTTGTTTTTAATATTCAATATTTGAGCAATGTTATCAGAAAGATCAACCATCTGGCCTGTACTCAAAAAATGTTCCATACGTCCTTGGCCGGGGATGTGGGCAGTAGCAGAATTTTGAGAATAGTAATTTCTTCGTATAAACCCTCTATTAAATTATTCTTTGAAATTGCAGGGCTCCAGATATCAGGTGAAAGTAGAATGAAAAAGGTTATGAATCTAATGTGTTGGTTGCCCGTAACAGACAGTGCTGATTTTAACATACGCCTGTAAATTTCAATACATCTAATGTGTTGGTTGCCCGCAGATTATCAAGCAACTTGAAAGAGAAGAAGTCAAATTTCAATACATCTAATGTGTTGGTTGCCCCAGTACAGCCTCACCGTACGGATTATCCCCAAAAAATTTCAATACATCTAATGTGTTGGTTGCCCCAAGGAAAACACTGTATTTCTCACAACCGAATGATCAAAAATCCCAGCAGTTACAATGGATTTAGCCCAAATTTTCCAACCGGGGCAGCACGCCTTTCAAATTGAGGACAAAAGCCCCGCAATCTTGCTATTTATAAGACTTTCTCCCCGCCTGCCTGCAAAGCCTGCTTGGAAAAATCAAATGATCAGCGACTCCGTTTTCTTATGATCGCTCCCCAGAACATCTTCGCTAAAGTCGGCTTTACTCTTCAACTTAATCACCGTGATGAAATCCTCTTCTTTATCAATAATTTTATTAAGTTCATTCTTTAACTCAATTAAATTAGCCGGCGTAATATGCCCCCGGAATACCGACTTCTGATGGTGTTTAAAATATCTCTTGCAAATTTTAAAAACCTTCTGAACCCGCTTTTCGCCAATATCATAAAAAATAAAAGCATAGTTATAATTAACATTGCTCATTCCTTATCCTCCATATCAAAAAAAACCATTGGTTTTTCCTCAATTAGATATTTGATTAATTTGTATCCATCCAGCCGGATAGCCTGCTTAAAAGAAACCTTCCGCTTTAATTTCGGATGGTCGAATACCCCGTTAATGCGTTCCTCAAATTCAGTAATAAACACCTTCCGCCCGGCCTCGTTCAGCAACGCGTAATTCAGCTTTTTCTCAAAATGTTTCGCTACCGTAAGTTTTCTGTTGTTTACACAATCAAAAATAGTTTTATATACCAATAGGGGTTTAAATGTCTCTGACAAGTCCAGGCTCAACGAATAACGCCGTTCCATTGGTTCATGTAAATAGGAAATTGTTTGATTCAAATGCGTATGATAAAGCTGTGTCAAAGTTTTTGTATACAATAGCGTATTGCCAAAAGATATTAGAGCATTAATTGGATTGTCCGGCGGACGCTTTACTCTTTTATTCATCGCGAAGTCCTCTGGTAATATTATTTGGAAAGCGCCATAAAATCTGGCCCAGATTTCTCCTTCCAGACTAAGCAAAGTTTTGATCGCGGTGATACGTGGCAGCAAATTAGGAACATCGCTTTTTAGCCAGTCCAGGAACGGCTTTAATCCGGTTTTACCATGCCGGTAATAATGATACAGGACAAAATGCATATTCAGGGCAATACTTTTTACAATGGCCCGGGCAATGGTCATACGCTTCTCCTGGTTGTCATAGGCTAAGGCCTGAGCGACGGTCAGCCTGCCGCTGAGCAGATAGTCTTTGGGATAGAATGTCCCCACGTAATTTTCATAGTACCCGAAGAAATGTACGATATCCCGGCCTTCGCCAATATCTCCAATAGCTTTGTACTTAACGTAATGTCATTAAAGCAATACAATTCTTTAGTGTCTTTAATCGGCAGATAAATATTACCTCGTTCACCGCGGAAACAAATAGAAAAATCTTTGCGGCTTAAATCCCCTTTGGAAAAAATATAGCGCGTTTCTTCTTTCATTCCCTAATCTCCTATATAGATTTAAATATAGCAATACTCATAATAGGCGCACCGTTTACAGCCTCTCTTTAAATTAGCCGCCGGGGGAACCACCGTACGCAGAAACCCCTCAATTTCCTCATATTGGCGGGTAAGCTGCTGAATCAGTTCTTTATTAAGCTCCGTATAATGAACCTTTTTGTCTTGCTTGTTTTTTTCCCAAACCTCAAGCCGCCCTTTCCGGTAAATTCCTTTTTCAGCCAGCCGCATTAAATAAAACTGAATTTGAGCCATAGCCGCTTTCAGGTCGGCATCGGATTTCTTCAACTCCACCACATATTCATCCGTGATTTTATCCAGTTTAATTTGATCAATGGCTAATTCTCCATCCTTTCCTGCATTAAGCGCATGCAATACCCGGCCTATCCGCACATCCTCGGAGTTATCTTCCATGTTAATTTTATGATAGAACAACCAGCATTGCCGGGGACAATGCCAGTAATAGTTAACCAGCGTGCCCGTCAACCTCATAAAAACAGCCCTTTCCCCTGGCGAACAAACGCTTTACGGTTAAATTTGCCATACTCAATAAACCGTTCGCCATCTTCGATATAATAATAGCCGCCAAACTCCTCATCACACCCCAAAGCCTGTTGACCAACGCCGTATACCTGATAAGTAAAATACGACATTTGTTCAGCCAGTATGGACAGTTCCACCTTCCGCCGTCCATACCCCATATCCTTCGCCCGGCAGATTTCCTTGTAACGCCGCCACACTTCCCGCCCGGAAATAAGCTTCGCCCCTTCTTGCAGCTCATACGCCAGGAAAATTTGCCAAGTTGGTGCAATTAGCTGCATATCCCGTTCAATATCCTGATAACTCAATGTTAGACATTTTTCATAGGTGTAATGTATGTGCTTAGCGGTTCTTGACTGGCCGATCTTTTTGACATCCTGCAAAATCCCCTCATAAATTCCTTTAAAATCCTTTTTCCGCAGCATTTCTGCAATTTCCGGCCTGGTGACGGGATAATTGAGCCGCTCATCATTGCCGTAGATTTTTTTTGCATCATCATAATGAAAAAAATACGCTTTGCCGCTCCGCAGACAGGAGCGGTTAATCCGTCCCAAAAACTGTTCTTCGGCATCAGGCAGGGATACATCTTTAAACCCCACATCCATATCAATATCCACTCCGGCCTCGATCACCTGGGTTGCAATCACGATTAGGCTTGTCCTTTCTTTGATCTCCTGAATCACGGCTTTCCTGCAGCACGAATTGTCATCACCCGTTATTTCCACACAATAAACAGCCGATTCCTGACACATTAGCTTGAAAAATTCCCTGGCCGTGTTTTTATTAATGAATTCTATCAGCACCTTTTTGTGCTTATACTGCAACACTTTATCCCGTAACACTGTTAAATCGATCTTTTGAAAAGCCAGCAGCGAAAAGTCCAATTCCACCCGCTGCTGAAAAAAATGATTCCGGTAATATACCTGCGGGTCTTTAATTAAATCCACGATGTCATAATCATGGCCGTCCAGCAATAGATCCAGTTTGGGCAGAGTAGCCGACATCATGATGACCTTTATATTCAACAGCCTGGCATACTGCAATAAAAATAAGATAATCTGCTGCCAAATAGCATTACGGTAGCTTTGAATCTCGTCAATAATTACCACACTGTTGCATAATTTAAGCAGAGGAAAGCACGGCTCCCGCCCGGTGCTGAACAATGCATTGAAAAAGTTGACATGAGAAGTCACTACCAACGGGTAATTATTCAAAAGCTTATTGAGTGCCGCTTTTTCATAATCATATTCCTGCTCGTCCTCCGCACCGGCAGCTTGCCGCCCGGAAGCTTCAACATATATTGGGGTTAGCGAATTAACCACTGCCAGCTCTTCTCCGTACACAAAATACTGGCCCAAAACCTCCGCCGTCTGCTCCACCAGCGTATTAAACGGGAAAATATAAAAAACATTGGATAATTCCTTCCGTTCATTCAGCAACGTCAAAAATAAATTGATGGATATGTTGGTCTTTCCCGACCCGGTGGGCGCTTCCAGATAATACAGACAGGCGTCCGGATACTCCCGCAGGTTCCGTTCGGCCTCCAAAAACAGCTCACAGCGCTGCGCATTGATTGACCCGGAAAAAACATGTTTATTGTGTTGATATTGCTGAATACCGACGTACAGCGCTCCATCGCGATACCTGGTTATAAATTCGGCCGGATCGTCAATTGTACAAATATCCACAGCTACCCCGTTCTTATACTCTGAGGTGGCGCAATAGTCACAGGCCGTAATGGCGCTAAACAACAGCTTATTCAAAATATAGAAAGCCGTTTCATCAGCGACGATCTTTTTCAGCCGGTCATAACCCCTGTCCGGCGTAAAAATACTGTTCTTAGCTAAATTGAGCGCTGTATCGTAACAGCCGTTCTTCTCTATGCAATCCTGCAGTTTATCTTTATAATCGCCAATATTTTTAAGATAGCCATGATGCCGGGCAATACAATAACTAAAAGAAAACAAAAAATAGGAATACTTTTTGACATCCTTCACCGGAAGGCTTTCCAGGTGTTCACACAGATAGATATAAGCTGACAGCAAGGCATGATTGCGGCTGTTATTCACCACAGGAAATGCCGGGTTTTTCAATACTTTGCGCTGATACACCGGATTGATCTTGCCAATGTCGTGCAAATAAACAGCTTTAACAAAAAACCGGTAGATATCCGCCGTTTCCCGCTCATCACAGCCGCATTGGACAATCGTTCGCTTAATGATTGCGTCCAAGCCTTTCTTCCGGCAAAACCGGTGATAATAGTGAAGGCATAAATTGCTATGCGCAGCCAGCGTCTCCGGCTCTTTCCCCTTATCCGTGTGGGCCCAGTAGCGGGGATCACTCAGAAGTTCATCAATAGCACGCATCTCAGTTCGCTCCCTTTCGTAACTTCAAAACCAACACCCGCGCCTTTCATAAACAAATAGGACGGAATACATCCGCCCTGTCATAAAAAGAACAGCACCTTCTCGCCGTCCCGCAACAAAACGCCGGGGACCTGAATCACCATACAGTTAGTATAAAAACATTGTTGCAGGACATAAAAGTTATGCTCGGGCTGCAGCGCCACCGGAGCACGCTCGGAAAATAGAAAGGGCAATTGGTCTCCCTCTGTCTCGGTGTCGTCAATTTCCGCCAGCTCGCCGGTAAACAACGAATGAATAAATACCGGTTCGTCCTGCTGTACCGGTTCCAGTTCGCAAAACTCAACCTTCTCAAGCACCGCAGGAAATTCGTTTTTCCCCAGATAAGGAAGATAAACGCATTTTCCGCCGCTTAAATACTCCGTCAATTGATCCCATAACTCCGGCTCCGCGCTTCCTTGGGCAAGGTAGATTGTCCAGGCCGGCCGTTCCAGCCATTGCTCAAAGACCTGCAAATTGCCCCCGGTCTCCTTTGAGGCATAGCCTACGCTGTTATTGAAATACTGAATTTTTTTCGCGAAATACCCCCGCTCGGCTTCCGGTCTTATCGCCACTTTCAGTCCAGTCAGTTTTTCATAGAATTGGGGATAGCCGCTTTGTTGCTCATCAAACAAACGATGATTCCGGTAGCCCTTCAGGCCCAGGATTGCCCCCAGCAAGCCCAGCAGAGCAATCCGGTGAATATTGTGGTAAGTAAAGTAGACCTGCGCATTCACATCAGGCTTCCGGAAACAGGCGGCATCGCCGGACAGTCTGAATTTAATTGCTTTGGTTTTCATCATGCTGCGCCTCTCAACCTTTCATTGCCCGGCCAAATAAGTCATATTCCGTACAATTCAGACCGTCGGCTTCAATCGCGGTATCCAGCGGATTATAGTATACTTCCACGCACTCAATGCTTTGTTCGTGTCCCTTAAGCAGCTCAGCCAGTCTGGTGAGGATGATGAGATTACGCTCATCCTGCTTGCTGAAATCAACATACCTGTCCAAATTAGGCAAATATAAATGGCTGTTTTCTTTGCATTGCACAAATAAGGCAAACTCGTTTTCACTGCCGCTCTTGCTATTGGTATGAAATGCAGTCGCCGCTACCAGGCAGCCCTGTTTAAATTTCTGATAAGCCTCCCAGGTGTACCCTTCAAACCCGTCAATGCCCAAATCCAGATATTCCAGATAATTGTCGGGATTTACGGCAAACGAATAAAAATAATGAGCCTCATCGGTGACAATCTTGCTGCCAAGGGTCGAAGCCATAGCTTTTTCTTTTTTTTCACTGGAATTCCGGTAGGGCGAAAGAATATCCTGGCTTTCAATTTCTGTTTCGCGGTATTTATTGAAGCCCTGAGCGATTTGCACTGCGCCGGTAATGCTGATATTCTGCTTTTTTTCAGCAAAAGTAACGCCAAAATTCATGACGTCAATTGCTGAAAAAAGATTTTTCAGGACTTCTTTAGAGGGAGTTTTATCATTAATGGCAGTCTGAAAAATTTGTTCATACCGCTCCTGTAAATCCCGGGGCTGCAGCTTTCCGGCCTCATCTTCGCCCTCCTTGCCTTTTGCGCCAATTTTAAACGACTTGATTGCCAGCACTTTCTCACCGGTTGCCTGCCACATTCTTTTAATTGGATACTTAAACGCTTTATCGCTGCCAAAGATGGTCCCATTGGAAATCGTTTTCGGCCTGGAGCTGAAATCCGCATTCCAGTTCGCCATGATGCTGCGAATGGCCGCAACTCCATAAATCCGGTTAGTCATTTTCATTGCTCATTGCCTCCTTATTTGACATCAATTAAGTTTTTTGACGCTACCCCAGCCAAAAACAGATCAAGACCATTCATTTTGACATCTTCACACTGATAAGCCATTACCACTGCAAACAATTTGTTAAACCGCACATCAGATTGAATGTTAGTATTAAATCCTAACGAATGGTTGTATTTTTTATGCAATTTTATAATTTCCTGTTTGAATTTAACATTATCCCGGGCCTCGGTTACAGGATCAATCAATGCATACGATGGATTCTGCGCTTGACTCTGAGAAATCAGATAGCGTACTATCTGCCCGGCATAATAATAAAACTCCTGGTCGTTTTGACAGCTAATATTCTCGCTGCTGTTATCGGTAGTATCCAGTTTTTCTCTGAGCCCCTCCGCCAAACATATCAATAGGTCACCCATTTTTTCCTTCTCCTTTATTTTAAAATATTTAAACAGCGATAATCGCAAATTGAGAGCTTTGGCAAGCTTAGGATCTTCCAACTTTTTATAGGGCAGCATTTCTTTCAGCATGGCCTGAGACAATCGGTCAATACAGCTCACAAAATCGCGTTGATCGCCTTTATGGAAATAATTACGCATCGCGTCCTTGTATCGTACTAGCAAGCTTACCTGAAACTCGGAAAACCAATCATTGGGCTTGGGTTTTTCATTAAAATAATTCCTGACTAAATTTTTATTGAACAGCCAGTCGTCAACCAGACCTTCCAGTTCCAGGCGACTGGAAATGTTCTGCGGGTTAAAATCCTCCAGCAGCAAGAAGTTGTGCAAGGTGAATGCCGGCACTAAATTATCGGTCAATCCCGGCAAAAAGTCGTAGTCGTCAATCACCGGCTGCGTACCTTTGGCTAAATGGAGATAGTGAGCATCCCACCGGCGTTCATCAGGTTTAACAAGGGTAAATACCTTCGAATCGCCAATGGGCAGATACCCTTCGGTTACCGGCTTTCCCTCAGCATCCTGCTGCCCGTCCAGCCAGGTAAACATATTTTTAGTAGCCAAAGCATCGGCTGCGCTTACCCGGAAAGGCACTTTAAAGGCTGTCGTTTTATGCTCCAAAAACGGCTTTTTGGCATTCAGCCCCATATTGCTGTTCGATAGCCCGTACAAAGTTCCATTGATGAGTATATTGTAGTCATTTTTATTGAAAATTTTAGGGATTAAATAACGTTTGCTTTCCCGGATATAGTGCTCAATATCCACTGCAAAATAAAGCTTGACATATTGATTATCCTTAATTTTGTTGTCAGAAATCTTCTGCTTGATATACTCGATCAGGCTTATTACATATTCCTGCTTGTTCATAATCAATTGCTCATTCAGTGGCGGAAACTGGTAGTTGCTTAAAATTTTAGCATCTTCTTTTTTAGGAAATTGCAATGCCTGGTAATATCTGGCCAGACTGTTTTTAAAATTTTCCACCGCATTAGCGACTTCCGTCAGGACAGCCGCTTTAAACGCTACCGCAAAGATATTATTGCTGTGAATTTGCTTTTTGGGATCAACCGGCTTATTCATATCGACCAGCTGACTATAAAAATCAGCCGTTTTAATAAACTCCCATAATGGGCCGCTATAATTTACTTTTTTTTCGATTCTTAAGATCTCCGGTTCTTTATGACTGCCGTACAGCTTAAAGTACAACCCCTCTTTCAACTGATAATTGTCAATAACCAGCCTGTCGCCGTCCGCATTTTTGCGATAAACCTCCAGCAAATCAAGAATCATCCCATCACCGCCTTTTATTCATAAAGACAATACCCGAATCCGATTGCATTCTTCTCCAGCAGGCCTGCGCCAATTGCCGCAAAAGCCAGCTGCTGCGATACCGGATCGCTTTTCACGCCAAGGATTAGCTTATGCCCCAGAAACGAGTTGGCTTTATAGGGGATTTTAATCGGTTTCTCATTGATGAGTTGAATACTCTCAATAAAGTTTTCCTCCGGCTCGTCCACATCGCCAATAAACGCCCGATATTTCTTTAAGCAATTAACTTCAATCCGTTCCATTAATAATTTCAACCCGTTCTCCCTGATCCACGAACGGTTATTTACTGTCGCCACCACTGGAGTCAGGCTTTTCAGCTGGGCAACCGGACGATAGGAGAAGTTTTTAATCTCCGTTGCAATAACCCCTGCCCTGAGCTGCGGCAAAATATATTTTAGCTTCAACAGGAAATTAAGTTGAAACGACCGGATGTGAAAAATATACACCCGGCCCTTCTTATACGTCTTATCCGCTTCCCGCGGATACAGATTGCACAGACAGTAACCCTTAAGCGCTTTCTGTCCATGCAATTTTTTAAGTTGATCATCCTTCAGCATCGCGCTGGATATTAGTCTTGATAAATATTCATAGCCTTTGGCTGCTTCAAGGTTGTCCTGCAACATCATGGTAATGACTAACTCATAGTAAAGCAAGCGCTCACCCTCTCCTCATTAAAACCAAGTTGTCCGTCCAAACAATGTCATATTAAACATATTATGGCATTTTTTACTATATTTCGTCAATTATCTACTGGACGATATACAAAGTATTATTCAACTATTTTTCCTGGTGATCAGTACAATCTTGTGATATGTGGCTGCGAGTTTTAGCGGCTATTACTTGAAATTGCATGCTTTCTTCCTTGTATAATATTAAATAAAGGACTAATACGTCGGCAGCAGGTCAGCCTTGCAAATTCCTAACCGGAAACGGTTAGCTTGGATTATACGTTATTGTGAAATAAGCCCACCAAGTATAACAAATACGAACGACTATAATAGATTGCCTCAAGATTAACGGTTAGCCCCCCTTCTAACGATAGGGAGCTAACCGTTAATCTGACAGTTCTTATGCTTATTATCGCATAGTAAAAATAGCATTTGGCAACTCCGATGAATAAAGAGTTGTCAAATGCTATTTTACTAATTAAACCGTTGGTGGCTTAACCGTCTAAGCCTGTGCCTGAATGGCGGTAATGGCGATGACCCCGACAATGTCCTCGGCTTTACAGCCTCTGGATAAATCATTGATCGGTTTGGCCAGTCCCTGGGTGATCGGTCCGTAAGCCTGGGCCTTGCCCAAACGCTCAACAAGCTTGTAACCAATATTCCCGGTGTTCAAATCAGGGAATATCAATACATTGGCCCGGCCGGCAACCGTGCTGCCCGGTGCTTTCAGCTTAGCCGTTCTTTCCACCAGCGCCGCGTCCACCTGCAGTTCGCCGTCAATCTCCAGCTCAGGCGCTTTTTGTTTGGCTAATGCAGTAGCCTTAACCACTTTTTCAGTCATCTCGCTTTTCGCGCTGCCGTAGGAAGAGTAGGACAGCATTGCCACCACCGGGGTAATGCCCAGTAAGTTTTTCATGGTATGGGCAGAGGAAATTGCGATATCCGATAACTGTTCGGCATTGGGATTTTCATTTAAACCACAGTCGGAAAATAACAGCACGCCATTTGCGCCGTAATCACAATCAGGAATAGCCATAACAAAGAAAGAAGATACCAGACTGGTTCCAGGCGCAGTCTTAATAATCTGCAACGCCGGGCGCAGGGTATCGGCCGTCGAATGAACAGCCCCGGAAATTAAACCGTCGGCGTCCTCCAGCTTGACCATCATCATTCCGAAATAAACTGGGTCAAGCAACAATTCACGGGCTTTTTCGATGGTCATGCCTTTCGATTTTCTTAACTCATAGAAAGCTTGACTGTATGCTTCGCGCTTGTCCGATTCCGCGACATCAATAATGGTAACCTGTGATAAATCGATATCCCCCGCTGCCTGCAGAATCTCCGCTTTCCGGCCGGTCAATACAACCTTGGCCAGCCCTTCTTTAGCTGCCTCGCTGACGGCTGTCAGAACCCGCAAATCGGTAGATTCAGGCAAAACAATGGTCTTCTGATTGAGTTTGGCTTTTCGCTTCATCTGTTCAATAAAAGTCATGTTATCGCTCCCTCACTTAGTTATCCAGTTGATTGCAATGCAAAAGCAAAAAACTGTATAGCAATGAAAATCATTTCTATACAGTTATTGTCTTTGATTCTTTCTCATCTGTCAAGATTGGTTACAGATAATCAAGCGGTGATTTGATTTATTTACCTATTTAAACCTCAATATGCTCAACCTTTCCCAGTAGGAATATATAGTTAAAAATACCGACAAGAAAAGCCCGAAAAAAGCAACACCGCCATTGTGATGAACCGATAGCTTGAAACGCAGCGCTTCCGCTAATGTGTCGGTTGCCCGATAATGCCGAGCTTGGAAAGTGGTTCGGGGGACAATTTCAATACATCTAATGTGTCGGTTGCCCAGGAACCATCTCCGGGTATGCCGCCTGAACCGCATGGATTTCAATACATCTAATGTGTCGGTTGCCCTCGGCTTGGGATGCTGTTTTAGCGATCTGCGCCATATTTCAATACATCTAATGTGTCGGTTGCCCGGAATAACTGGAAGGGCGGCAGCTTAGCCGATTTTGATTTCAATACATCTAATGTGTCGGTTGCCCCCGCCGACCTATTGGTCTGTGGATTTCTGCCGTAGATTTCAATACATCTAATGTGTCGGTTGCCCT
>NZ_FNHB01000005.1:0-196641 GCF_900104455.1 Dendrosporobacter quercicolus | reverse complement strand
ATTTCAATACATCTAATGTGTCGGTTGCCCGTATAAAGGCCATCATCAGGCGGGTAAGTTACCAAGATTTCAATACATCTAATGTGTCGGTTGCCCGGCAGTAAAATCAATTTTATCGCTTTCAATTTCTTATTTCAATACATCTAATGTGTCGGTTGCCCAAGAAGTACGCAAGTTATGTCTGATTGGGCTATCTGATTTCAATACATCTAATGTGTCGGTTGCCCCAAGAAAAAATCAGGGTTCAAAACACCCCCAAGCGCCTTCCAAGCCGGCAAAGTCAAAGACTTTAACAAGTTTTTTCCAAGCTCAGACAAGCTTTTTAAAAACAAAGCCGGAATCAGGCTTGGCCCTTTCTACTATAAGGTGTTTCGACCTCTGTCCGGTAAAACCTGCCTGGAAAAATCAAAGGACAATAAAATGGCAATTGACGCCTGCTTGTACAGTAGCGCGTCCAATTGCCATTGATCCGCTGCAGTATTTTTTCCGTCAGCTTCGCTAATTTTTTCCGATAAACAGACCGTCAATTCACCCGTTGAAATTCAGCTATCTGAGCCGGGAGCCGTCATCGAAGCTACCGGCCCGGTCCGATTAGGATTAAGCTTATGAATAAAACAGCCAAGGACATTGGCTGGATTGCTCCGCCCAGCTTGGCCCAGGCAGCCGGTCCGGCCATTATTTTCGGCCAGCCATAATACATAAACATTAGCCCAAAGCCAATTCTGAGCAACAGTAAGCCTAAATCCCGGTGCCTGTCCCGCTTCGTCAAAATCATGTTTAACCCTCCTAGTTAACAATCCTCTGTGCCTCGCCGCAAGCACAGCTTTAACTAGTTTCGGCATTTAACAACCATGCCAGGCATGGGTCTGCTTTAAGCTTCAGCCGGACAGCGCCTGTTTACATTTACGCAGCCAAAGCTCAATTGCCTGCGCCTGGCTGACCATTGACACGCCGCCCAACACAAATACCAGGCCCACCAGCGACCATAATGATAAATATTCGGCCAAAACCCAAAAGCCAACCAGCTGGGCAATGATTGGCGACACATAAGTCCAGGTTGACGGCAGCAGCGGCCCGCTTGTCCGGACCAGCCAATAGTAGGCTCCATGCCCAATCAGAGAACCAAAAACAACCAAATACAGCCAGGTTAGATAGACATTGGACGCCAGGGTCAGCTGCCACGGCTCGGCGGCAAGTAAAGATACCGCCAGTAACAGCACACCGCCGACAACCATCTGCCAGCCGTTTAAAACAAACGGATTAAGCCCCGCCTTCAAACTGCGCCGGGAGCGGATCGCCCCAAAGGCATAAGCAACCTCGGACGCCAGAATGAGCAAGACCGCGGCCATTGCCAGCCAGCCGGACTCAGCGCCAATGGACGGGTATAAGGCGATCCCTACCCCCAGCAAAGCCGCCAGCAATCCCACAAGCTTACAGCCAAATGCCCCTTGTCTGCCCTGGAAAAATTCAATCAGCACAATCATCAACGGCGCAGTTGCGGATAATAAAGCGGCGGCGCTGGAGGAAATATACTGCTCACCCCAATATAAACAGCCAAACAGCGTTGCCGTCATCGCGGTCCCGATCAATACGGCATCCCGGCGTTGGGCCGCAGACAGGCCAACAGCAATGCCGGCAATTTTCAAGCCCGCTAAAACCGCCGCTCCCGCGACCAAAAAGCGGGCCCCGGCAAAGACAAAGGGCGGGGCCCCGGCATCAATTCCTACTTTTATAGCCAGAAAAGTTGTGCCAAAAATTAAACACATGATTCCATAGATCAGATACATCGGTACCCTCCCTTTCCTGTTATATAACAATGATGTATTATAAGCTATATAACACCATCTCAACTATAACAGTCAAGAATCACCTGTAACAGTGAAGGGAGAGGTACTCATGTTGTTAACTCTTGATCGCTCCAGCCGGGTTCCTGTACGGGAGCAAATCCGGCTGGAAATCGCCCAGCGAATCCGGTCCGGCTTGCTAAAGCCGGGCCAAAGGCTGCCGTCGGTGCGGGTATTGGCGGAAACGCTGCATATCAGTCTGGTGACTGCCCACCAGGTGTACAAAGCGCTGGACAGGGAAGGCTTGACCCTTACCCGCCAGGGGAAAGGGTCCTTTGTCCGGGAAACCGCCGTCTTAAGCGCAGAGGCGGCCGCCGCCGATCCCTACGATTGGCAGTTATCTGTTCCGGACTCACTCCCGCGCGCCAGCTTTTGGAGCCAAAGCGCCGTAAGACTGCCGCCGCACATCCTGGATCTGGCTACTGCCGCCATCCATTGCTCTTTGCTGCCGCTGGAGCTCATCCAGGCTTCTTTCCGGCAGGTTTTGGAGCATTCGCCGCAAAGCCTGGGTTGTTACTCCTCCTTTGCCGGTGATGAACAGTTCCGTCAAGTCCTTACCGCTTATCTGCAGCAGCAGGGAATTACCGTCCAGCCGCATCAATTGCTGGTTACCAACGGCACTCAGCAGGGTATTGATTTGTTTGCCCGGACCTTTTTGGGGCCCGGCGAGATTATTGCGGTGGAAACGCCCTGCTTTTCCGGCGCCATCGACGCCTTCAGGCTGGCCCGGGCCACTTTACAGCAGGTTTCTGTGGACCGTGACGGCATTCGCGTTGATTTGCTGGAAGATCTGGCAGCCACCACTAAGGTTAAGGCGGTCTATACCGTTCCAACCGGGCAAAATCCGACCGGCGCTGTCATGTCTTTAGGACGGCGCCAGGATCTGCTGCAGTTTGCGCGCACCAATAATATTCTGATATTAGAAGACGAACCCCACCGCGAAATTGAGCTGGGGCGCAAAGATCTCCCCCCGCCGCTTAAAGCGCTGGACACTACAGGGCATGTCGTTTATCTCAAGGGCTTCAGCAAATTCTTGTTTCCCGGCCTGCGGCTTGGTCTGCTGGCAGCCGACGGCAGCATTTTCAACCGGCTGCTGGCGGCAAAATCAATTACCGATCTTGGTTCGCCGCTGTGGCTGCAAACAGCGCTTATCCCGTTTTTCAGCAATCCACTGCTGCCAAAGTATCTTGATCAGCTCAATTCCGTCCTGGCCAGCCGCCGCCAGCTTACCATCCGGCTGCTGGACCGGCTGCTGGACCGGCGTATCATCCGCCCCCGGCATTTCGCCGGCATCCACCTGTGGCTTTCCCTGCCGGGCAATGTCAACACAGATTACCTGATTCCCGAAGCCCATCACCGCGGCATTCATTTTCTGCCTGGCTCAATCTTTTACGCCGGTGAGCCGGCTACCAACCATCTGCGCATTTGCTGGACCAATCTGGCGGATGCCGATCTGCCCAGGGCTCTGAAAATATTATGCGCTTTGCTGAATGAAGCGCTGGAGCCGGCATGACTAAAGCGCTACTGCCTAAAATAGTTCAGCACGCTTAACAGGATACGATGCAGCATTTCCTCCCCCTGCTCTTCGGTCGAGTCGAAGAACTCCAGAACAAAGCTTATCCGGTCCAGTTTCAGCCGGGGAAACAGCTCGTCATTGGTTTGTAAAAAGACGGTTTCCTCAAACTGATGCGTAATTGTCTGCCTGGCAAAATTCAGTCCGGCCCGCTGTTGTTTAATATAGTCGTTAAATATTCCCTGCACTGAATCAATACAGAGCCCGTCTGCATCATAGATAAATAATTCTTTAGGTTCGCCGCCTAACCGGAATTGCTGATCCCCCAGTCCCAGACGGGCTTTTTCCGCCTTCGCCCAGTCGGCGTCGATTTTAATATCAACATTGCCGACCACCGGCTGCCAAACCTCATCTTCAACCGGCGCTTGCAGCTCATACAGGGTGATTCCGACATCCCGGGCCAGCTGCCGGGTGACTTTCTGATAAACAGGCTGGGTAAACAAAACGCCTGCCACCTGGCCCGGTATATCTCTGAGCACCGACAACAGCCGGAACAATTCATTGTTGCCGATGGACTTATCCCAGTCGCGGGTCTGAAAGATCGTCTTATAGGTAACTTCACCATCGGTAAATTCCCAGTAAATATCCACCGGATGAGCTCCCGTCCGGCCCTGAATGGCTGTATTGTGTTCCACTTTTAAAGTCTGGACGGAGTTTTCCACGGCGATTGCCTGAACAATTTTCTCCGACAGTACTTCAAACCCACTATTTTTTTCCTCCATGTAAACACCTCTGATTTCCAATAATCAATATTACTATTTAACGCCCAAGAATAAATACCTGCCCGAAAATTTTCTTGTTCAACAGTTTGCGCAAAAATTCCCGCTTTTGCTGTATAATGATCATAACGATTAGGCCGAGGAGGTTCATGATGACCCAAACCGCTGTCCTCAACCAGCTTTATCCAGCCTTCACCGTCAGTACCGCCCAGTTGCGGCTGATGATCGAGTCCTTCCGGCGGGATATGATTGCCGGGCTGACCGGCAAGCCTGCTTCTCTTGCAATGCTGCCGTCCGGCCTGACCAAGCCCGCCGGCCAGGAGACTGGTGCGTTTTTGGCGCTGGACTTTGGCGGCACCAATGTCCGGGCATTCCTGATCGAACTGCAGGGCAACGGCCGCCACGCTCTGCTTAAACGCCGCGATGCGCCGTTAGTGGACCCGGCAGGGCTTTACAATTATGCGGCTGCAACCGCCACTGCCGAAGAATTGTTCAACTTCCTGGCCGCCCAGGCAGCGGCCCTGAGTGAAAGCAACCGCGATTATTGCCTTGGCTTTACCTTTTCTTTTCCGTTTAAGTTATATGATGCCGCCAATGCCGTGCTGCTATACTGGACGAAAGAAATCGCCACTTCCGGCGTAGCCGGAAAAAATGTCGCAGCCCTGCTCAGGGACGCTCTGACCCGGCAGGGTATGGACAATATCCGCCCGGCGGCAATCGTTAATGATACGGTCAGCACCCTGATCGCCGCCGCCTACCGGGACGCCGCTGCCGATATCGGCTCAATCTGCGGTACCGGCCACAACACCTGCTATCTGGAGCCAGGCGCTCTGAATTGCCACGGCCAGCCAACCTATCTAAACATCGAGTCAGGTAATTTTGACCAAGCCCCCGCCAATGCTTATGACCGGCTGCTGGATCGCAACAGTGAACGCCCTGGCGCAGGCCGCCTGGAAAAAGGCTGTTCCGGCCGTTATATCGGCGAGCTGCTCCGCCTGGTCCTGCTTGACCTTTCGCACCAGGGCCTGCTGCCGCCCCTGCCGGCGGGCGGGCCGCCGCCGTATGCACTGACCGGCAAGGACCTTGCGCTGCTGCTGGAGGATGCAACGCCTGATTTGCAGGGCATCAGCCACTGGCTTTCAGAACTTGGCGGCGCGGACGGCGGCTATCCGGGCCGGGCAGCGTTAAAAACGGCGGCGGCCTTGATCAGCCGCCGCTCAGCCCGCCTGGCAACAGCAACTTATGTTGCCATCCTTCACCACATCGACCCCGGGTTAACCCGGCGGCATGTAATCGCCATTGACGGTTCCCTGTATGAAAAACTGCCGGGCTATGCGGCGGCGATTGCAGAGACCCTGGCCGAGCTGCTGGGCCAATCGGCCGAAAATGTTTCCTGCCGGCTCAGCAAGGACGGCTCAGGACTCGGCGCAGCCGTCGCGGCGGCTACAACCCTTGGCTCCGCCGCCTTCACACCCCGGCGGCTCTGAAGGTAGCCTGTACGATTTGCCGGGCTTCGTCCTGCAGCTTGCGCAGATGTTCCGGCCCTTTAAAGCTTTCCGCATAAATTTTATAAACCGCCTCCGTACCGGACGGCCGGGCGGCAAACCAGCCGTTTTCGGTGCAAACCTTCAAGCCGCCAAACGCCATATTGTTGGCCGGCGCCCGGGTTAATTTGGCGGTAATTTTTTCTCCGGCCAGGGCCTCGGCTTGCACCTGCTCCGGCGCCAGTTTGGCCAGCACCGCTTTTTGTCCGGCATTGGCGGGCGCATCAATCCGTTCATAGACGGGCTGTCCGAAGCGGTCGGTCAGACCCTGATAGTACTCTCCGGGGTCCCGTCCGGTTTTAGCGGTAATTTCCGCAGCCAGCAGGCACAGGATAATACCGTCTTTATCGGTGGTCCACACCGTGCCGTCGGTACGCAAAAAAGCCGCCCCCGCACTTTCCTCGCCGCCAAAACCATACGAACCGTCCGCCAGCCCGCCAACAAACCATTTAAAGCCGACCGGCACTTCGGCCAGCTTCCGTCCCAGGCTGGCGGCAACGCGGTCGATCATCGATGAACTGACCAGGGTTTTGCCGACAGCCGCCTCTTTGCTCCAGCCGCTGCGCTCCCGGAACAGATAGTCAATTGCCACAGCCAGATAATGATTGGGATTCATTAAGCCGGAGCTGCCGGTAACAATGCCGTGGCGGTCAAAATCGGGATCATTGCCGAAAGCCAGATCGTACTGATCTTTTAATTTGATCAGGCCGGCCATGGCATACGGCGATGAGCAATCCATGCGGATTTTGCCATCGCCATCGACATTCATAAAACTGAAAGCAGGCTCAGGATAGCCGTTTAACAGCTCAATATTCAGGCCGTATTTTTCGGCGATGGGCAGCCAGTACCCCAGCCCTGAGCCGCCGAGGGCATCGGCTCCCAGCCGTAAGCCGGATGCTTTGATTGCCGGCATATCAATAACATTGGCCAGATCATTGACATACTGCGCAAGATAATGATATTGGCGAACATTCGCAAGGCGAACGGCCTTATCATAAGTAAGCCTGTGGACTCCCTGCAGGCCCTGCTGCAAAAAGTCATTGGCCAGCTTCGCGATCCTGTTGGTAATACCGGTATCCGCCGGACCGCCGTTGGGGGGATTATACTTGATGCCCCCGCTGTCAGGCGGATTATGGGACGGTGTGATGACAACGCCGTCGGCCAGACCGTCCTGACGTCCTTTATTGTAGGTTAATATTGCATGAGAAATGACCGGCGTGGGCGTATAGCCCATATCGCGGTCGATCATTGTTTGCACCCCGTTGGCGGCCAAAACCTCCAGCGCTGTCCTAAACGCCGGCTCGGACAGCGCATGCGTGTCAAAGCCGATAAATAACGGGCCGGTAATGCCCTGGACCTTTCGGTGGCAGCAAATCGCCTGGGTGATTGCATAAATATGATCTTCGTTAAAACTGTATTCAAAAGAACTGCCCCGGTGGCCGGAAGTACCGAATGCAACCTGGTGGGCCGGTTCGCCGGCGTCCGGGTGATTGGTGTAATAACAGCTAATCAGTCTGGGTATATTTACCAGTAAAGACTTTGGCGCTTTTTGGCCGGCTAAAGCATGAATGGTCATTTCAACCCCTCCTAATGTAGTGACAAACCACAAATTACCTGTTTACAGCTTATGTATTGTTCTCGGCATAATGCCGGATTTCCTGTTTATTATCGCTGCTGCCGGCTCTTTAACCAAATTTTTTTAAAATTTCGTTAAAGAAAACATAAAAACACTCTTTACTTTTTTCCGTATTTAGCGTATAGTTAAATAGCCCAGTAATAGACTCAGTGAAGTTTTCATTAGTCCTTCTCAAACCTTTGAGAAAGCCCTATGATCAATTCCAATAACTATTTAGGGTAATTACTTTGAGGAGGCTATTTAAATATGGCTCAAGACAAAAATTTATCCTGCCGCGATTGCGGCTCCGAGTTCGTGTTCACCGCATCAGAACAAGATTTCTTTGCAGAAAAAGGGTTCACCAACGAACCAGGCCGTTGCCCTGAGTGCCGTGCAGCCCGCAAACAACAAAACAACCGTGGTGGTTTTGGCGGCGGACGCAATAGCAGCTACCAACAGCGCGAAATGCATGATGCGGTTTGTGCAGCATGCGGCGTTGAAACCCAAGTTCCTTTCCGTCCAAGCAATGACCGTCCAATCTACTGTCGCGATTGCTTCCAAAGCAACAAACGCTACTAAGAACTTTAACTCCCCTGCATTGCAGGGGAGTTTTGTTTTACGCCGCCCAAGAGCGGTCCTGTAGGACGACAGCCCGGCCTGGCGCTGCGCAACAGCAGCACCAACGCATAAGGCAGCGCAGCTTGGCGCAAACTGCTGATAACAGATATTGAAAACGAGGTAAACCAGATGTCCATTGATTTTTTAGCGCTTGGTATACGGGCCGAACTAAATACCTGTCTGAAGGAAATGGGAATTACAGTCCCCACGCCGGTCCAGGAGCAGGCCATTCCGTTATTGCTGGCCGGCAGGGATTTGGTGGCCCAGGCCCAGACAGGCACCGGCAAAACCTTAGCCTTCCTCCTGCCGATGTTAGAAACCATTTCCGCCGGAAAAGCCTACACCCAGGCCCTCATTGTCACACCGACCCGGGAACTGGCGCTGCAAATTTCCAAAGAAGCCGCGCCGCTGGCCGCCCGTCTTGGCCTGAATGTTTTATCCATTTACGGCGGCCATGCCGTCGAAAAGCAAATTAATCAGTTAAAGCACCAGCCGCATATTGTTATTGGCACGCCAGGCCGGCTGCTGGACCATATCCGGCGCAAAACAATAAATCTGGGCGGAGTTTCCAGGCTGGTGCTGGATGAAGCCGACCAGATGCTGCATATGGGCTTTTTAGAAGAAGTGGAGCAGGTCATTGCCCAGACCTCCGTCCAACGTCAAACGATGTTGTTTTCGGCTACTATCCCAGCCAAAATACGGGCTTTGGCCGATAGATACATGCAGCGCCCCGCCGATATCCGGCTAAAAACTCAGAATATCACGCTGGATGCCATTCATCAGCTGATCATTGAAACAACACCTGACGGCAAATTAGATAAATTATGCGGCCTGATCAATCAGGAACGGCCTTATTTAGCCATGATATTCTGCCATACCAAAAAGCGCGTCATTGCGCTTACGCTGGCCCTGGCCGAACGCGGCTACCAGGTTGACGAGCTGCACGGCGATTTGTCGCAGAACAAGCGGGAGCAAGTATTGCGCCGCTTCCGGGACGCCAAAGTACAATTGCTTGTCGCCACCGACATTGCCGCCCGCGGGCTTGATATTGAAGGAATTACCCATGTATTTAATTATGATATCCCCCGCGACGCCGACAGTTATATCCACCGTATCGGGCGAACGGGCCGCGCCGGCCAGCCGGGTACTGCCGTAACTTTTGTCGTCCCCGGGGAGCATTTTTACTTGCGGCTCATTGAACAGGGCATTCAGGCTTCGATACAAAAACAAAAAAACGATTCCACAGGCAGCGCCGCTGCGACCCCGGCCAAGCCGCGGCCCAAAGCCCAATCGGCCAAACCGCCTGGCGCTGCCCCCGGGAAAAGCAAGAAACGCCCGGATAAAGCGACCAGTCACAGTGGCATTAACCTGCGCAGCCGCCGCAAGGACAAACCTGGCGCAGCCCCCTCCGCCAAGGCCGTCTCCGGCAAACGCCGCCTGGCCAAGCGCGGCTAAAGCAGCCGCAATATGGAGCTGTCGCCATAGAGCGCTTGCCAGCAACCCCAGGACGGCAACTCGACAATAGCTGAAAACCGTATTCAGCAGGGAAACAGGCCCCTCGTTTGCAAAAGCAAACAAGGGACCTGTTTCCCCTTTGTTTTTGTTAGCCTTAAGGATCACCAAGGAGCGGGAGAACATTTTGACACTCTTTAAAAACGTTTTACGACAGGTCTTATTCATTATGCGATTGCTCCGCCAGCCCTTCCCGGACCATCGAGACAAAAACTGCCACAATATCAGGATCAAACATGCTGCCGCTGTTGCGCTCGATTTCAGCCAGTGCGGCGGCGGCATCAAGCGCCTGGCGGTATGGGCGCCCGCTGACCATCGCATCATACGCGTCGCAAATTGCCAAAATTCTGCATTCCACCGGTATTTCCGCGCCGCTTAACCCGATCGGATACCCCTGACCGTTCCACCACTCGTGATGCTTCAATATCCATTCGGCAATATGATTGAGCTCGGGTGATGAAATGGCGATACGATACCCTATTTCACTGTGCCGGCGCATAACTTCCATCTCTTTGGGGTCCAGCGGGCCGGGCTTGAATAAAACGCCGTCCGGTATCCCTACTTTGCCAAGATCGTGAAACTGGGAAAATAACCGCAGGTCCTGAATGCGAAAGTTTGCCAGCCCCAGCCGGAGGGCCAGCTTCACCACCATCAATTGAATGCGTTCGCCATGCCCTTCGGTAATAAAATCCCGGGCGTACAGCGCCTGCATCAGCGTTCGCACAATGGTGCTGCGGGTGCTTTGACTGCGGTGCAGTTTTTCCTTGTACATCCGGCTGTCGGCTTCCTGCAACGCCTCGGCAATACCGCTTTCTTGCTCGGCCAGGGAAAAACCCATCGACAGACTAACTGCGAAATCCGGCGTAGCCCCGTTAAATTCGGCAATCCGGTTACGCAAATTTTGCACCAGCTCCTGCAAATCCGACACCGTTGCCTGCGGCAGCAGCAACCCAAATTCATCCCCGCCCATCCTGGCAATAATGGCCTGGCTTGGCGATGCTTCCTTAATGAGCAGTGCTGAAGTTTTAAGCAGTTCATCGCCTTTGGCATGACCAAAGGTGTCATTAACCAGTTTCAGGCCATCGACATCAAACACCAGCACGCCGCATTTTTCCGAACCCGCCAGCTGCTCGATCCGGTGGTCAAAATACCGGCGATTGTACACGCCGGTCAGCGCATCATGATAAGTCAAATATTCCAGTGCCCGTTCGGCGGCCTTCCGCTCCGAAATGTCCCGGTAAATAACATAAGTTCCTACAGGGCAATCGGCAACAATAATGGGATAGGCGATAACCTGCACATCAACCATACTGCCATCCTTACGCCGGCGCACAGTTTCGGCCTGAACAAATTTCACGCTGCCCATAACTTCGCCGACATGCAGCCCTTTCTCCCGCAAGGCCGGCGGCACGACTAAATCATCGATCGTCACGCCGCGCGCTTCATCTTCGCCATATTGGAACAGATCGGCGAATTGCTTATTGACAGCAAGGATTTTATCCGTTGAATCAAGGATTGCTATACTTTCAGGGGAGTTTTCAAACAACTGGGCAAAATAGCCTTTCTGCCGCCTGAGCTCCGCCTCCGTTAAATCCCGTTGTTCCATCAGTAAGCTCAGCGTATCGGCCATCACTCTGAACTTACGGCTAAGTTCGCCAATTTCATCTGTTGAAATGTCCTCAGCCGGTTTAGAATAATCGCCTTGCTCAATCCGGTCCATACTTTCCACCAGCCGTTTAATTCTGGCCACAAAGCCCCGCGAAACCAGCACACTGGCCAGAGAAGCCAGAAAAATCCCGAGCAGGGCTACCACAATGGTCATATATTTCAGTGGCGCCGCATCAATATGCAGCATTGTTTCCGGTAAAAAGCCAACCAGGATCCAGTCGGTGTCAGGAATTGTCACGGCACAGACATAAATATCCTCCAGGCGCGTCGATGCAAACCCGGCCCCGGCAAGCTGTTTGAACCAGGCCGTATCCCGGACATTGGTTCCCAGCAAAGCCTGTTCCCGGTGAGCGATAATATTGCCGCCGGCATCCAGCAGGATCAGATAACCGCCGCTGCCAAGATTGATGCTGCCGATAATGGCGGATAAATCAGACAAAGAAGTGTCGATAGCCAAAATCCCCTGCAGTTCGCCATTCCGGTAGACAGCCTTGGTTGCCGTAACCACCGTATTGTTTGCAGGCGGAGCCACATGCGGCTCGCTCCACCGGATTGCTCCGGCTGAGCCTGCTTGCCGGTACCAGTCGCTGTCCCGGGGATTATAATCAGCCGGGGAATCCCAGAGCGGCGCGATCAAAAAATCACCTTGCGCGCCGGCATACCTAATTGAGCGGATATGATTCGAATAACGGCGGCGCTGTTCCCATATCTCCAGCAATTGCTGCCGCCGATCCGGTTCATTCAGCAATAGATCACTGCTCAGAATCCGGGCGGCGGTTTCAACATCCTTAATATAGTTTTTGATAAAATTATTTGCGGCATTCTCCATGATAAGAAGAGAGGCTTGCTTAATTCTGCCGACAAGCATAGCCTCTGATTCCCGATAGGTCAGAAAACCGAGCAGTGAAACTGGAAGAACAATCATCAGCGTTGCGAATAGTAACATTTTGCGATAAATATTCCACCTCACATACTCCCCTCCTGTCTGCAAGCGTAACCTTTCCGAACCACGCCTCCGGCCTTATTTATCTGTTGTTTCTAGGTGAATTGCTGGAGCCCCTGCTTTATTCCGGATTTTTTCGACATCAATCAACAAAAAAACCATAAACCTACCTTTATTTTTGAGGCAAATCCGCCGCTTATGTTTGCCGGCGCAACTCTGACCAAAAAATACCCTCTATCGGAAAAGCAAATAGCCCCGATCCATAAAAGAGATCAGGGCTACCTGAAACAACTTATCCGCGCCCCGGCAAATGACATTTACCGGCAACAGGCTCCAGCAAGTCGCCGACATATTGGGCCAGACTTAAGCAACAGGTAATACCCGGCGACTCGATACCGATTAAATTGACCAGCCCCGTCAGACCTCTGTCCACTTCATGCTTAACCAGAAAATCCCGCGGCGGGCTGCCGCACGGCGTCTGCAGCCGAGGCCTCAGCGCCGCCAGATCGGGTTGCAGATCGTCAGGCTGTAAAAAAGGCAGGTAGCCTTGCACCAGCTGGAAAAACAGCCTGGCGTTCGCTGGCTGTACGGTATAGTCGGCCGAAGCGGACGAAGCATAGTGAGCGTCCGGTCCCAGCCGCATCCTGCCTTGTAAATCCTTAATAACCGGAATGCCGCTGCCTTTTAATTCCCGGATGGAAACAGGAAATACCAATCGTGTCACCAGCTTCGCCTTGCGGTTGTTAACAGCAAAATACTCGCCTTTGCACCGGTATATGCGATAACCGGTTTCATCAATATCAATGCCGGCCATAGCGGCAATGCGATCAGCGCCCAAGCCTGCAGCATTGATTAAGCACTGGCAGCCAATACTTTCTTCGGTTCCGGCCGCATCCTGAAACGTCACCTGAAAGCCGCCGTTTGGCGCCTGCTGCAGCCCGGTCACCTCATGCCGGTAAACCAGCATTGCCCCGCAGGCTTCCGCCCGGTAGGCCAGCATTGCCATCAGGCGGTGTGAGTCTACAATCCCGCTTGACGGGCAGAGGATAGCCGCCCGGGCATTTATACCGGGTTCCAGCGCCACAAGCTGACTGACGTTAATCAGCCCGGCCTCAGGTACGCCATTGGCGGCAGCCTGGGCCAACAGGCTCTCCAGTTTCTTCAGATCATCATCGTCCCGGGCAATAATCAGTTTGCCCAAACGGCGGTGAGGAACCTGTTCCCGGCGGCAAAACTCATACAGCAGCTTGTTGCCGCTCACGCATAACCGGGCCTTCAGACTGCCGGGGGGATAATAAGCCCCGGAATGGATCACTTCACTGGTTCGCCCTGATAAGCCCCGGCCAAAGGCTGCGGCCTGCTCCAGCAGCAATATACTTTTATCCGGCCATCGCAGCGCCAGCTCATAAGCAGCGGCAAGACCTACTATCCCCGCCCCGATAATTACAATATCCACCTGGTCCATCGTCAATCACTCCATCACTGTTCATCAGGCCGAATTGCCTACAGGATACTTTCTCATCCATTTTAACCAATAAACCCCCGCCAGGCAATCATCTGCAAAAAGCAAGTAAATAAATCATTTGCTGACAAAATAAATAATTTTTTCGGGAATATTGTCAAAGACAGGAAAATGAAAGCTGTAAATAGAATTGGGTTTAGATAATGAAAATTCGAGAATTAACGGAGAGAAAACATGCCTTCCTCAAACGAAACTGTTAAGCCAGCGACTGCAGCAGATGCCCAGGAACAGTCCGTAACTGTCGCCGGGCCGACTTTGCCACTAGACCCGTCACAACCGGTTTCCGCTGATGAAATGATGAGTCAGGAAGAAATCTCAGCCTTACTGGCGGAAATGAAAGCTGAGCAGACAGCCGCCAGTCAGCCGCCGGCCGGCCAGGCTGAAACAGCAGACGGTGAACCACCAGCTGCTGCCACTGCGGCAAATGGTTCCAAGTCAGTTGATGTCCCTTCGCCGGCTGCGCAGAAAGCGCCGGCCGGCATCGGCAGGCTGCCGGCGGTCAAACCGCTGGTGCTGCTGGCCTCAGCTCTGATTTTACTGGCACTGGCCGGGCTGAGCGGCTATATTGCAGCAATTCAAGCCCCGGAAGCGGCCGCCGGCAACTCCCTGGAAACACAGTTGAAAGCCCGGGGCGTTCGTTACCTGCCTGACGATTTTGTAAAATACGCCGGCCGGGGCAATCAGGAAATCACTGATTTATTTTTACAATCCGGCATGCCGCCTGACGCGTATCGCAGCAGTGATGGTTTTACGCCGCTGATGGCGGCAGCCAGCTTTGGACGCCTGGAAATCATAAGCCGGCTGCTGGAGCAGGGAGCTTCCCTGAATAGTAAAGATAAAGACGGGCAGACCGCCCTGATGAAAGCGGCCGCCTATAATTATCCCGAGGCCGCCGGATTACTGCTGCAGGCAGGCGCTGATTACAGCATTAGCGACAGCCGCGGCCGGAATGCCGCGTCACTGGCCTTAGAACGGAAAGACCCGCAAATGCTTAAGCTGCTGGCGCAAGCCGGAATCATCAAGGCCGATGCCGCACCCGCCCCAGGCAAAGCTGGCCCGCAGCCTGCCGGCCAGCCGCCGCAGCAGCCGCAAGCCCAGCCCGCCGAATTTACTCTGGCCGGCCGTAAAGCCGGTTATATGCAGATCGGCCAGCCCCTGGCAAGCGTCTACCAACAATACAGTCGCAAAAATGCCACCATTACCACCGATCACACCCCCTACCCGACGGTTAAAGTATATCTCGACGGCCGCGCCACACCCTCTCTCATCGGCAGTGTAAGCATCCGCAATCAGGGCATTGATCAAATCATCGACGGAATTCACGTATATGATGAACGTTTTAAAACAGTCAGAGGCATTGGCATAAACTCCACTCTGGGAGACCTTCGCCAAGCCGGCGGTTTTGATGATATCAGGCATATTGATCAGTCGCTTTACGCCATTGCCAAAGACATTGCCTTTGAACTGTCAATTTCTATAGATACACTTCCCTTTGACTGGCTGGAAACCGGTCAGACCAGTTCCCTGTCTGATAACATCACAATCCAAAGTGTTATTGTACGTTGACGGCAATACCTGATAAGTACTTCCCAATTGCAGTAAAGGACCTGGCTGCCGGTACCGGCAGCCAGGTCCTTTAGCGATCCCTGCTACTTACATAAATAAACTAACCAACACAAAACCGACCAGACAACCGGTGCCTACCCCAATTAAGCCTGGCACAAGAAAGCTGTGATTAATAATAAATTTACCGATTCTGGTAGTGCCTGACCGGTCAAAGCCGATACAGGCCAAGTCACTGGGGTAAGTCGGCAAAACGAAATAGCCATAAACAGCCGGGAAAAAAGCCACCATCATTCTGGGGTCAACGCCCAGGCTGACCCCCAGGGGAGCAATGGCCGCCAGCGCCGCCGCCTGGCTGTTTACCAGCTTGGAGGTCAGAAACATTACAATTGCATAGGTCCAGGGCTGCTGTACAACCACTCCGGCCAGCGCTTCTTTTAACAAAGTGAAATGTGCTTCAAAAAAGGTATCAGCCATCCAGGCAACGCCGAATACCGAAATGATAGCGACGGCTCCGGCCTTAAACACCGTCCCGTTCGGCACTTCGCGGGAATTGACTTTGCAGGTAATTAGGATAACCGCCCCGGCAATGAGCATCAGCATCTGAATAACCAAATTCATCGACAGCGGCTTTAATTTCCCCGGCGCACCAAAGGACGGGCGCAGTTCCGGGAAAGCGCCGAACAGTACGACCACCAGAATGGCGGCAAAGAAAATCCAGGTTGCCCGGTAAGCTTCCTTGGAAAACTTGCTGTTTAACAAGGTCTGCGACTCTCCGTAAATAAATTCCTTCTGCGCGGGATCTTTAAGCTTGGCCTGAAACTCCTCGTCTTTATCCAAATCCTTGCCGCGCCGCATACTCCACAGCGCCGCTGCCAGAACGCCGGTCAGGGAGGCTGGAATTGCGATAGATAATAGTTCAATAATACCAATAGGTGTACCAACCCCGTGCCCCGAAGCTAAAATAGAAACCATCGACACCACGGCAACCGATACCGGCGAGGCGCAAATGCCCATTTGCGCCGCTACCGACGCAATCGCCATTGGCCGTTCCGGACGGATGTTCTGCTTAATGGCAATATCATAAATAATAGGAAACATTGTATAAACCACATGACCTGTTCCGCACAGAAAAGTGAGCGACCAGGTAGTGACCGGAGCTAGAACGGTGACAAACGAAGGATGACGCCGCAAAATACGTTCGGCAAACTGCATCATGACATTTAAGCCGCCGGCGGCCTGCAATACGGATGCACAGCCGATTACCGCCAGGATGGTCAGCATAACGTCCACAGGCGGTTTGCCGGGCTGCAGTCCGAATACAAAGGTTAGGATAAATAATCCAATACCGCCGATTAAGCCTAAGCCCATCCCGCCGTACCGGGTCCCGAGAAGCAGACATCCCAAAATCACTAAAACCTGCATAGAAATCATATTAGAGCTAAATTCCCCTTTCCCTCTGGTAAATTAAAAGCTGGAAGCAAGGCATGTCTTATTTTTTACAAGCCAGCAGCCAGCCTCGGTTCCCATTATAACAGCGGAAAGGGAAAAGTCAGATAATTTGCAATTAATGAAATAAATAGCGGTAAAAACAGAACTTTGATTACTTTTTTCCTACTTTTAAAAATAAAGTAACTAGCTAGTCATTAAAATTAAGGGTGGTTCGTTCAGTCGTACATTGATATTTTGATATTGGCCGCCCGACTGCGCCATAATTTATTTTTACGCTCAGCAGGCCTTCCATCTCCAGATATTTTAAATATTTTCGCATAGATACCTGGGAAATACCGACAAAACCGGCCATCGATTCGGCGGTAAACTCGCCGGTGCTGGCGACAATACATTCCCAGACCCGTTTTAAGGTATGGCGGTCCAAGCCTTTTGGCAGATCATTTTTTTCCACACTGGCCGACTGCCGGAATACCTGTTCATCCAGTGCCGTTTGGCTAAAGTCGGCATGGTTCTCGATGAAATTAACCCGCTGGCGGTAGGCCAGGAGCGCAGCCTGGAAGCGTTCAAATTCGAACGGTTTAATTAAATAATCCACTGCTCCCTGACGCAGTGCGGCCTGAATGGATTGTTTATCCCTGGCTGCAGTCACCAGAATGACATCGGTTTTATATTCCCGCCGGCGGATTTCCGCTAAGAATTCAAAGCCGTTCATCCCGGGCATGAATACATCCAGCAATACCAAATCGACCCGGTTATCCTCCAAAAAAGCCAGGGCCTCATCACCATTGCGCACAATCGCCGCCAGCGTAAAATCAGAAATTTTCTCCAGATAACGGCGATTTAGCTCAGCCACCATTGGATCATCTTCAACAATAAGAACTCTAATCATCCGAGTTCACCTCCACTTTCATAAGGTACAGAAATCCGAAAAACCGTTTGCTGGTCTTCCGTACGGGCAAAACTTATTTGTCCCGCCATACTGTCGACATTCAATTTGACTAAATATAAGCCAAAGCCGCGTTCATCAGCCTTGTTGGATACGCCCATTTCAAAAATACGCTCACTCAGTTCCGGGGAAATTCCCGGTCCCGTATCCCTGACTTCAATAGAGAGCCGGCCTGCTTTGTATTTCAGGGTCAAACCGACTTCCCGCCGGGGACTGTTCGCCACTGCATCAAAAGCATTTTCAATTAAATTCCCAATGATGGTAACCAGCTTATGGGTAATATCTTCCTGCCTGGCTTCCGGCAAAAAGCTGTCGTCAGATAACTGCATGACAATATTACGCTCTCTGGCTAAGCTCAGTTTGCTCAAAACGAACCCGGCTAATACGGGGTTGCGAATCAGCCGTCCGACATAGGAAACCTCAGCCTGATGATCAGAGGCAATGCGTTGAATATAAGAAGACAGCAAGTCATATTCTTCCAATTGAACCAGCCCCAGAATGACATGCAGCCTGTTCATAAATTCATGGGCCTGCGACCGGAGCGCATCAACATAATCCCTGACGCCGGTAAGTTCCTCCGCCAGTTGCTTCACTTCGGTCTTGTCGCGGAAAGTCGTCATAGCACCCACGATTTTGCCGTTTACCATCAGGGGTATTTGATTGACCAATACCGAAACCCCGAAAATTTCCTGTTCCCGGTTAAGCTCCACCTTGCCGCTGTGGATGACTTCCATCAACCCGTTATCGGGTACAAACTCATTCACCGGACGGCCCAGGGGATTAACACCGGCGCCGCCCAGCCGCAGCAGACGTTTGCCTTCCTCATTCAGCAGGGTAATTGTACCATTGCGGTCAATGGCCATAATGCCCTCCCGGACCGACTGCAGCATAACACTGCGCTCTTCCAGCTGCTTGGCAATCACCGCCGGTTCCAAACCAAATAAAACCCCTTTTGTTTCCCTGGCCAAAAGCAGCGCTCCCAGCGTACCCACGGCCATGCCGACAACCATGGCCACCAGCAGGATCATCTGGGCATGGGCGACTGCATCCTGAACATACTGCATCAGAATGCCGACCAGCACTACGCCCACCTGCCGCCCGTCAGGACCGTATACCGGCGTAAAGGCCCGCAGCGAATGCCCCATTGTCCCATGAGCCTCAGACAAGTACTCGTTGCCGGCCAGGGCCGGTCTTTCGTCTCCGCCGGCAATAATCTGTCCCACCAGTTCCTGATTGGGATGAGATTTACGCACCCCGTTCATATCAAAAACAACAATAAACTGTACATTGGCCTGCTTTTCGTTGATACTCGCATATTGCTGGATGTCGGCGCTGTCCCTTACGCCGGTCAGGCCCTCAATAATCAGGGGCGACTGCGCCATAAACCTGGCAACGCTCATCGCCTGGCGTCCCATACTGTCCCTTACCTGGGAGGCCATGCTTCGGGAGATTAACAAGCCGGTTACAATCAGCACCACGGCTACAACGCCGCAAACCAGGACAATGATTTTTGTCTGCAGTCTCACTTTGATGCGCGACTGCAGCAGGTTAAAGCGAAAGCTAATTTTGACCGCCATCCTTTCATCGCCAGCAATAGAACTCCGCTTCAACAACAGGCCTGCTGTTGCTAAAGTTCAGCATAACCGCCGCTTTTTCCTGCGTGGCGGTTATGCCCGGTCACAGGAGTGAACTTTTCCAACCCAGTTGCGCAAAGCCATAATCCAGCAATGACGCAGTATCCGTCCAGCGGTAGTCACTATTTAACACAACGGCGATCAATTGAACATTGTCCCGTTTGGCAGCCGCTACCAAACACTCGCCGGCGTCATTGGTAAAGCCGGTTTTTACACCGGTTGCCCCGGCATAGGCGCCGAGCAGTTTATTGGTATTGCCGGCATGAATCAACTCAGGCCGGTTCAATAATCTGACCGCATAATCACGGGTAGCGACAATTTGGGCAAACGCCGGATTTTGCAGCGCATAGGCGGTAATGAGCGCCAGATCATACGCGGTGGTAAAATGATTGACCGGGTCGGGCAGGCCGTGCGGATTGCTGAAATGGGTACGGGTTGCTCCAATAGACTGGGCTTTGGCATTCATCAGTTCGACAAACGCCGGGATTGAGCCGGCTACGCTTTCAGCGATTGCCTCGGCGGCGTCATTGCCGGAAACCAGCATCATACCGTATTCGGCTTCCCGCAAATGCAGCCTGTCGCCGGCTTTTAACTCCAGGCTTGAGCCCTCGCACCCGGCAGCCTGCCGGCCAACCGTAACAACACTGTCCGCCGCGCCCTGTTCCAGGGAAACCGTCAGCGTCATAATCTTGGTCGTACTGGCGGGATACATAATACTGTCGGCATTTTTGGCGTAAAGCACCTGCCTGGTGTCGGCAACCATGACCACCGCCGCTTCCGCCATGACCAGCGGCGGCGCTGCCGCCGCTAATGCCGTTGTCATCCCGGTGACGGCAATAACAAACAAAACAAATAAAAAACTCTTGCGCATTGATCATTCTCCCGGCTGCTAAAATTTCATTGACAGATATTTTTTTGATTTAGCATTATTTCGACTATTTTCATGATATTTCCTGCCTTTCCAGCGGCCATAATAGAATTAGAACCGTCCGGGAAACGTCCGGGCCGGGTGCAGGACTTCATCTGTGCTAAAGCGAAGTAATATTACTTTAAATTCCGGATTACATAGCTTTGTCAACTTTAGGAAACGTTAGAATAAACGGAAAGGAAAGGTGCCACTTGCTGCGTTACCTGCTAAGCCGGCTGCTGAACTCCGGCATTGTACTGCTGGCGATTATTACCATCACCTTCTTGTTAATGCACGCCATTCCCGGCGGGCCTTTCACCGGTGAACGAAACCTGCCGGCGGCGGTATTAAAAAATATCGAAGCCCGCTATCATTTAGATGATCCGCTCTGGCGGCAATACGGCGACTACCTGGCAAATTTAATCCGGTTTGATCTGGGGCCTTCCTTTAAATACGCCGGCCGCACCGTTAATGATATCATCAGGGAAAGTTTTCCGGTGTCTTTACAGCTGGGGCTGATCAGTATCGGCCTGGCGCTGCTCTTAGGCATTCCGGCCGGCTCGCTGGCCGCGCTGCGGCAAAACCGCTGGCAGGACTATGTCACCATGGGGTTGGCGACACTGGGCGTGTCCGTGCCCGGTTTTGTGGTAGCCGCCTTGCTCATTTACGTCTTTGCCATAAAACTGTCCTTACTGCCCGCGGCGCTGTGGGAAGGAGCTGAATATATGGTGCTGCCTGCGCTGGCGCTGGCGGCCCACCCCATGGCCTTTATCGCCCGTCTTACCCGTTCCAGCATGCTGGAAGTGCTGTCGCAGGATTATATCAAAACCGCCAGAGCCAAAGGTCTGCCGCCCATCATTATTCTTTATCGTCATGCGCTGAAAAATGCGTTAATCCCGGTTGTTACCTATGTTGGGCCGATGGCGGCGGGAATCCTGACCGGCAGTTTTATTATTGAAACTATTTTTGCAATCCCCGGTCTGGGACGCCATTTCGTCACCAGCATCTATAATCGGGACTATACGGTCATCCTGGGCATTACCGTCTTTTACAGCATCCTGGTCATTGGTTTAAACCTGGTGGTCGATCTGGTTTATCCGCTGTTGGACCCCCGCATTAAACTTACTAAGGAGCAAAAGAATTCATGATGGAGCTAAACGCTAGATCATTTGAACCGCTGCCGCGCCGCGAGCGGACCGAAACCGTCCTTCCGCCCGCCGCCAGCCACCGGCAAAAAGCCTGGCGGCGTCTCAGGGAAAACAAACCGGCCATGCTGGGGCTGTGCCTGATCATCCTCATGCTAAGCGCGGCAATTGCCGGCCCCTGGTTATCGCCGTTATCCTATTCTGATCAAAATCTGCAGCAGGCCAACCAGCCGCCAAGCAGTGAGCACTGGTTCGGTACCGACAGCCTGGGACGCGATCTATTTATCCGGGTGGTCTATGGAGCGCGCATTTCCCTGTCCATTGGCATTGTCGCCAGTCTCATCAATCTTACGATTGGCGTGGTCTATGGCGGCATCGCCGGTTTTCTGGGCGGCCGCGCCGACCGGATCATGATGAGCATTGTTGATGTTTTATACGGAATACCGGCCTTGTTGTATGTCATACTGCTCATGGTTGTACTGGAACCGGGCCTGACCAATATTTTCATTGCCCTCGGCATCGCCTATTGGCTGGGCATGGCCAGAATTGTCCGGGGCCAGATCCTCAGTCTCAAAGAACGGGAATATGTCCTGGCCGCCAGGGTTATCGGCGCAGGCAACCGGCAGATATTGCTCCGCCATCTGCTGCCCAACTGCCTGGGTCCCATTGTGATTACCATGACCCTGGCCATTCCGGAAGCCATCTTCACCGAGGCTTTTTTAAGCTTTATCGGTCTGGGCGTGGCCGCGCCAATGGCCAGTTGGGGCGTACTGGCAGCCGAAGGCGTGACAAGCCTGCGCTCCTATCCGTTTCAGTTATTCTTTCCGGCTCTGGCAATCAGTATGACGATGCTGGCTTTTCATTTTCTGGGCGACGGGCTGCGGGACGCGCTTGATCCCCGGAACGGCCGGTGAGGAGGTGCAGCTAAATGGAGCCTTTATTAGACATTGCTGATTTAACCGTGTCCTTTGCCACCGATGACGGTCCGGCCCAGGCGGTTAACTCGATAAGCTTCCAGGTTTTTTCCGGCGAGACTGTCGGGATTGTCGGTGAATCAGGCTGCGGCAAAAGCGTAACCGCTCATGCCATCATGCAGCTTATTGCAACGCCGCCCGGAAAGTATGACAGCGGCCGGATCAGCTTTGCGGGATCCGACCTGCTGCAAAAGTCCGAACAGGAACTGGAAAAAATCCGGGGCAACACGATCAGCATGATTTTTCAGGATGCGCTGACAGCGCTTAATCCGGTGCTGACCATTGGCAGACAGATTACCGAGCTCCTTGCCGTACATCAGCGGCTCACCGGCCGGGCCGCCCAATTGCGGGCAGCGGAATTGCTGCGGCTGGTAGGCATTCCCCTGCCGGAAGAACGGCTGAAAAACTATCCGCATCAGTTCAGCGGCGGCATGCGCCAGCGGGCAATGATTGCCATGGCCCTGTCCTGTCAGCCCCGGCTGTTGATCGCCGATGAGCCGACAACCGCTCTGGACGTTACCATTCAGGCACAGATCCTGGACCTGTTAAAAGAATTGCAAACCAGCTTTAATACTGCCGTCATCCTGATTTCCCATGATCTTGGCGCCATTGCCGGTCAGTGTCAGCGGGTGCTGGTTATGTACGCCGGCAGAATTGTTGAAGCCGGTACAGTGCTGGATATTTTCAAGCAGCCCCGCCACCCCTATACCTGGGGTCTGCTAAAATCAGTGCCGCGCCTTGATGCCGCTCCGAAACAACGGCTGACGGCGATTGCCGGTCAGCCGCCCGACCTGCGACGGTTGCCGGACGGCTGCCATTTTCATCCCCGCTGCCCGCATGCGATGCGGATTTGCGCCGAGCGTTATCCCCAAACAACGGCCGGTGATAACGGTCATTTGGTAAATTGCTGGCTTCAGCATCCCGCCGCGCCCAGGATCAATCGGGAGGACTGGTACAAAAATGAGCAATAATATCCTGGTAGTGCGCAATCTAAAAAAATATTTTCCCATCCGCAGCGATTTCTGGGGCAGACCTGCCGTATATGTAAAAGCGGTTGACGATATCAGCTTCTCCGTCCGGCGCGGCGAAACGCTGGGCCTTGTTGGCGAAAGCGGCTGCGGAAAATCGACAACCGGCCGGACAATCATCAATTTATATCAGCCAACCGCCGGCGAGATTCTGTTTAACGGCCGGAGCACCGCCAGCCAGCCGGCGCAAAAGCAGCTGCGCCAGTCAATGCAAATGATCTTTCAGGATCCGTACGCTTCACTCAATCCCCGCATGACGGTCGGCGGCATTATTGACGAACCGCTGGTCATCCATCACCCGGCGCCGAAAGCCGAACGGCTGGACAGAATCAGCGAGCTGCTGAAACTGGTCGGCTTAGCGCCCGAATATATCGGCCGGTTCCCCCACGAATTCAGCGGCGGTCAGCGCCAGAGGATCGGGATTGCCCGAGCCTTGGCCGTCAATCCGCAATTGATCATTTGCGATGAACCGATTTCCGCTCTCGACGTTTCTATTCAGGCCCAAATTGTTAATCTGCTGGAACGCCTGCAGGCCGAACTGGGCTTAACTTACTTATTTATCGCGCACGACCTGGCAATGGTTAAGCATATCAGTACCCGGATCGCCGTCATGTATCTGGGCAGAATTGTCGAGATAGCCGGCAGCGCCGAACTATACAGCCGGCCCCAGCACCCTTATACACAGGCGCTCTTATCCGCCATCCCTATTCCTGACCCGGCTGCGCAAAGCCGCCGGCAGCCTGTCCGGCTGTCCGGTGATCCGCCTAATCCTGTAAATTTGCCGGTCGGCTGCCGGTTCCGGCCCCGTTGCTCCCAGGCCATAAAAATTTGCGCCGCCGCCGAACCTGTGCTGCAAGAAACAGGCCCCGCTCATTACACAGCCTGTCACCTGCATAGCTAAGCCCCGCTGCAGCAGTTCAGCCCAACGCCCTGAAAGGAGCTTGTCCATGGATCTATTGCGTCAACATATTGAAACGATCATCGATCAATCCTCTGCCAGCTGGGGCATTGTCATTCACCGGCCCGCAACCGGCCAAAAGCTGGAGATCAATCCGGTGCAGGCCTTTCCCGCCGCCAGCATGATCAAAGTTCCCATTATGGTCGAAATTATGCGCCAGACTGCCGCCGGCATTATTTCACTGGATGATTCACTGGCTGTCACCAGTCAGGTCCGGGTCGGCGGAGCCGGTGTCTTAACCGAGCTCAGGCCTGATCTGACCATGACCGTCCGGGAACTGGTTACACTGATGATCATCATCAGCGATAATACCGCCACCAACCTGCTGATTGATCTGGCCGGCATGCCGGCGATTAATGCTGCCATAACCAATCTGGGACTGAATTCAACCAGCTTAAAACGCCGGATGATGGACTTTGCCGCCGCGCAGGCCGGTGAGGAAAACACAACTTCAGCCGCCGATATGGCCGCCCTGTTCGAGCTTATACGCGCCAAAGCCTGTCTGCCGCCGGTGTATTGCGACCTCATGCTGGACCTCCTGTCCCGACAGCAGGTCCGCGATAAATTGCCCTTTTATTTGCCTGAAGAATTTAAGCTGGCCCATAAAACCGGTACATTGCCGGGCGTGGAACACGACGGCGGGATACTGTTTTTCCCCGCTGGTCCCTGTGTTGTAACCGTTCTGGCCGGCAACCTTGCCGCCAATTATCAGGGCCTGCAATGGATCGCCCAAATCGGAAAAGTCATTTACGACTATTTCAGTCTGACAAAATTGCCAAAGGGGGAGTAAGATGTCTTGCCGCACATTGCTTGTGTTACTGTTTATCGCCGCCATGACGCTGACCGCCGGCTGCGGAAAAAGCGCCGAAAATGGTCAGGTATTTCGCTATGCGCTGGAAGCCGAACCGGCTACCCTGGACCCGGCCAAGTCTACTGCCATACCCGAATCACTGGTGGAGCTGCAGATTTTTGAAGGCTTGACCCGCCTTGACGCTCAGGACCAGCCGGCGCCCGGGGTAGCCGAAAGCTGGGATATTTCGGCCGACGGGTTAACCTATGTGTTTCACCTGCGGCCAAATGCCAAATGGTCCAATGGCAGCCAGGTGACGGCCCAGGAATTTGAATTTGCCTGGAAACGGGCCTTGAGCCCGGAATTTGCTTCTGAGAACGCCTACATGCTGTTTCCGGTCAAAAACGCCAGAGCTTATAATGAACAAAAAGTACCGGCTGACCAAGTCGGCGTCCGGGCAATTGACGCCCATACCCTGGAGGTTAGGCTTGAGCAGCCTACCGCCTATTTTCTAAGCCTGACCGCCTTCCACGTCTTTTATCCCGTCCATCAGGCAATCGTTGCCGCCAATCCTGACACCTGGGCCGCCGACAGCACAACCTTAATCGGCAACGGTCCCTTTAAAATTGCCGGCTGGCTGCACAGCAGTAAAATAGAGTTTAGCAAAAACGAACACTACTGGGATGCCGCCGCTGTAAAATTAACCGCAATGAACTGGCCGATCAGCGACTCGCAAACAACAAGGCTGGCGCTCATGGAAAACCGGCAGGTCGATATGATGGTGGAACCGCCGGTCGCTGAACATGACCGCCTCAGCCAAACCGGCCTGCTCAAAATTTCACCCTATCTGGGCATATATTACTATGTATTCAACACCCAGCAGGCCCCCTTTGACAATCTAAAGGTCCGGCAGGCCTTTGCCCTGGCCTTAAGCCGTGAACCGCTGGTAAAAAATGTGGTTAAAGGCGGCAAACAGCCTGCGTACGCCTGGGTGGCTCCCGGTCTGGTCAACCCGGCAAGCGGCAGGGATTTCCGGGAAGAAGGCGGCGACTACGCCGCCGAGGATGCCGCGCTGGCCAGGCGGCTGCTGGCTGAGGCCGGCTATCCCGGCGGCCAGGGACTGCCTCCGGTAACCATCCTCTACAATACCGGCGAGCTTCACAAATCGATAGCCGAAGCCGTTCAGGAAATGTGGAAGCAAAATCTGGGCATTGCCGTAGCGGTAACCAATCAGGAATCCAAGGTATTCCTCGAATCGCGGTCGGGCGGCCGGTTTCAGCTTGCCCGCGCCTCCTGGACCGGTGATTACGCCGATCCCATGACTTTCCTGGCTGTGTTTAGCGATAAAAACAATGACGCCAACTATCATAATCCCGCTTACAACCGCCTAATTGCCCAGGCCCAGTCCGCTATTGACCAGCAAGTCCGCATGCCGGCCATGCATCAGGCGGAAAAACTCCTGTTCGACGATGCGGTGATCATCCCCATTTACTATACTACCCAGCCTTTCCTGGCCCAGCCTTATGTCAAGGGCTATTTCTGGTCCGTACTTGGCCTGGCCGACTTTAAGACCGCCTATATTGAAAAATAGCTGGTACCCAAGCCCCAAATACAGGGATATGACGGGGAGGCTCTGCATATCCCTGTATTATACCGGTGATAGTGAAGGAGGGCTTAATATGAATTTTCCGCCCAGGATAAAACCACGGCGGCTTTATCCCGGTGATACGCTCGGGATCATTGCGCCGGCCAGCCCGGGAAACGCCGCAGCGGCGCAGGCGGGAATAAACTGGCTGAAGTCTCAGGGTTACCGGATTAAGACCGGCGCATCTGTCCATCAGACGCTGGGATTTCTGGCCGGCTCCGACGAACTCCGGGCGGCCGACATCCACCGCATGTTTGCCTCCCCCGAGATTGACGGCATTATTTGCCTGCGCGGCGGCTATGGCACAATGCGGCTGCTTGAGCTTTTGGATTATGACCTCATTCGGGCCAATCCCAAAGTGTTTGTCGGCTACAGTGATATTACCGCGTTGCACCTAAGCATTGGACAGCGTACCGGCCTGATTACCTTCCACGGCCCCATGGCGGCGTCAGATATGAGCCGGGGCTTATCGGAGCATACCGGCTCCGCCTTCTTTCGGGCTGTCGCCGGCAACCGGCCGATCGGCCGGATCACTAATCCCCCGGCAGCTCCGCCACCGGCTTTTATTACCCCCGGCCGGGCTGAAGGCCGTCTGACCGGCGGCAACCTAAGCCTGCTTTCCGCCACGCTGGGCACCCCGTATGAAATTGATACCCGCCGTAAAATTATCTGTATGGAAGAAGTCGGCGAAGCGCCGTACCGTATCGACCGTATGCTGACCCAGCTGTTGCTGGCAGGCAAGCTGCAAACCGCAGCAGGGCTGGTGTTCGCCGTATGCGCGGATTGCGACGGGGACGAAGATGAACCTGATTTTACCGTTGATCAGGTGCTGCAGGAACGCTTGGGCGGCTTGAACATTCCGGTTCTTTATCATTTATACTTCGGTCATACGGACGAAAAGGTTACCCTGCCGCTGGGCGCCAAAGCAATACTGGACCGGCGCGGCCTGGCAGTTAAGGAAACAGTGACCATTGCCTGACCTGACAACAAGGAGAATGTCCATGGATAAACAAGCTTTAAAAACCAAGGCCTGCCGGGAAATTGACGCAATGGCCCCGGAGCTGGCCAATATCAGCCTGTTTTTGCATCAAAATCCTGAGTTGGGCGGCCAGGAAGTTCAGGCTGCCCGGCTGCTGACCACAGCCGCCGAACGGCTGGGTTTCCAGGTCCGGCGAAACATCAGCGGCTATCCCACCGCCTTTATTGCCAGTAAAGGCAGTCAAGGGCCCCACGTGGCCTTCTTAGCCGAATATGACGCTCTGCCCGGATTAGGACATGCCTGCGGCCATAACTTGATTGCCGCCATGAGCTTTGGCGCAGCGGCGGCTTTTGCCGGCGTCGCCGGCGATCAGGCTGTCTCCTGCCTGATCGGCTGCCCGGCGGAGGAAACCAGCGGGGCCAAGGTTGCCATGGCGGCGGACGGGGTTTTTGACGGTCTGGCCGCCGCGCTTATTGTTCATCCGGCCGACCGCAACCAGCTCGGCGGCACAGCTTACGCCACGCACCCGCTGCAAGTGACGTTTACCGGCCGGGCTGCCCACGTGGCCGGTAAAACCGATAAAGGAGTGAATGCCCTGGATGCACTGGTGATGTTTTATCAGGGCCTCCAGCAACTGCGTCACACCTTCACTCAGCAAACCATCCTGGCCGGCATTTTCACCAGAACCGGCGTCGCCCCCAATATTGTTCCCGCCGTAGCCGAGGGTAAATTTACCATCCGGGCGCTGTCGGCCGACTATTTGGAACACACCGTGCTGCCGGCGGTGAATAGGCTGGCGGACGGAATCGCTCTGGCTACCGGAACCACCGTAACCACCGTTCACTATGAGCCTTTGTTCAAGGAACTGATCAATGACGTTAAGCTGATGAATTTGTTCAAAGCCAATATGGAATCCTTAGGCGAGCCTGTCGCCCTGCTCGAGCCGGACGAGGCCGACGGCTCCACCGACGTCGGCAATGTCAGTCACGCCGCCCCCACCATTCACCCCGACCTGTCCATCGGTCCCGGCCTTACCGCCCATACGCCGGAATTCGCCTTAGCCGCCGGCTCCGTCTTCGCGCAGCAACGCCTGCTGGTTGGCGCCAAAGCAATGGCAATGACTGCGATTGACCTGCTCTAGTACGGCCAAGCAAAAGGGTGATCAATACGTCTGGTACAGACGTATTGATCACCCTTGCCTTGCTTTGCAGGAGCTTTATAGCTTGCCGCCCTCGACAACAATGTCCTCCGGATTGATATCATCGCTGTAAGCGGGCTTTAAGGTTTCCTGATAGGCTTTGTGAATAAAGTTTTCTTTGCCCAGCGTTTCCAGTTCGGTATTAATCCAGTTCAACAGCTCGGTATTGCCCTTCTTGACTGCCGGGGCAATGGTATCAAGACTGCCCAGTGACGGTATGCCTACGCTGTAGCCGGCATTTTCCTTGGCCCAGGCAAACAGCAGGGTATTGTCATGGGCTAAAGCCGCGCCGCGTTTGTCTTTCAAAGCTTCGAACGCTTCCGTATTCTGGTCGTATTTAAGCAATTCAATGTCGGGATGGTTTTTGGTAAAGTAAGTTTCCGCAGTGGTGCCTTTATTGACAATCAGTTTTTTGCCTTTTAGCTCTTCCACTGACTTAACCGGCTGACCGCTCGGCGATACTACCCCCAAAGCCACTTTCATATAAGGATTGGCAAAATCAACGATTTGCTTTCTTTCATCAGTAACCGTAAAGTTGGCCAAAATGATATCCACTTTGTTGGCCTGGAGAAATTCCACCCGGCTGGCCGCTTCGACCAGGACAAATTCCACTTTGGACTCATCGCCCAATAAGTCCTTGGCAAACCGCTTGGCAATATAAACGTCAAAGCCTTGATTCTTGCCATTCGCGTCAACAAAGCCAAACGGCGGCTTGTCGCTGAATACGCCAATGCGGATAGTGCCGCGCTGTTTGATTTCCTCAATACTGCTTTTTCCGGCTTGTGCGGCTTTGTCGTCAGTTTTGGCGCTCGAACCGCAGCCTGCTAGAACCCCTACTAAAAATAAAGTGCTGAATACCAGGGCCATCATCTTTTTCATACTCATTACCCATTCCCTCTTTTCTTTTTTAATATTGAAATTTATTTAAAAATTGTCTGGCGCGCTCAGTTTGCGGATTGGCAAAAAATTCGTCCGGTTTGGCTGTTTCACAAATTTTTCCCGCATCGATAAATATGACCCGGTCCGCCACTGCCTGCGCAAAGCCCATTTCATGGGTTACAATAACCATCGTCATTCCTTGCTTGGCCAGACCCAGAATAACATCAAGCACCTCTCGTACCATCTCAGGGTCAAGCGCGGCCGTTACTTCATCAAACAGCATAATCTCCGGATTCATACACAAAGCCCGCACAATAGCAATGCGCTGCTTCTGCCCGCCCGACAACTGACGGGGAAAGGCATCCTTGCGGTCCAGCAGGCCTACCCGCTCCAGGAGTTGCTCGGCCTGCGCCAAAGCCTGCTGTCTTGGTTTATTCTGTACCTTTGTCGGCCCCAGCAAAATATTGTCAATGACCGACATATGAGGAAATAAATCATAGTTTTGAAATACCATGCCGATTTGCTGGCGGATCTTCTGCCAGTTGACCGCCGGGCCGGTAAGACTTTGCCCGGCAAATATAATGTCTCCGCCCTGAATGTCCTCAAGCCCGTTCAAACATCTTAACAGGGTGCTTTTACCGCAGCCTGACGGGCCCAGAATGACGACAACCTCGCCTTTATGAATGCTCAGATTAATATCCTGTAACACCGGCACCGGGCCATAGTTTTTCTGCAGGCCCTGTATATCAAGCAATACCTGCTTTTCTGCTATGCTAATCCTGCTCACTTCCTAACTCGACCATTTCGTTTCAAGCTGCTGCGCCAACTTTGACAAAGGATAACAGATGATAAAATACAAGATAAAGATAAAGCCGTAAATCCAAAAAGAAGCGGTAGGCTCTTTGATGATCGAACGTTCAATAATCTGCTGCCCGACCTTGATCACATCAATTACCCCGATCATCACCACCAGCGAGGTGGTTTTCACCATTCTGGTGGATAAATTGATGGCGCCAGGCAGCATACGCCTTACCGCCTGCGGAATCAATACATACCTGTACAGCCCCCAGAAGCTAAGACCCAGCGCCCGGCCTGACTCCACCTGGTGCCTGGGCAGCGATTCCAGCGCTCCGCGTACAATATCGCCCATTTCGGCTGCGCCCCACAGGCTGAAAACCACCAATGCCACAATTTCGCCTTCCAGGTGGATATCCAGCAGGCGGGTTAAACCAAAATAAACAATAAACAACCACACCAGAATTGGAATGATACGAAACGTTTCCAGATATAACCGGCAAATAAAACGTACGAGCCGCGACCTTGACGTCCTGAGCAGCCCCATCAGAATGCCCAGCGCCGAACCAAGAACAATGGAAATACAGGCAATGCGGGCGGTAACCAGCAAGCCCCCCAGCAGGCGCTGCAGGTTAATTCCCTCAGTCAGAACGTTAATTCCCGAATTCAGCATAGCGCACCTTCCTTTCCAGCCAGGTCAGGCCGAAAGATAACGGCAGCAGCAGGATAAGATAAGCAACCACCAGCATAAACAAGGCCTCAAAGGTCTGGTAATACATGCCGATTAAGTCCTGGGTCGTGTGCATCAGTTCGGGTATGGCGATTGCCCCCACAATGGAGGTTTCCTTTAGCAAAAAGATGCAATTGGCTCCCAGGGACGGTAATGTCACGGAAAATGCCTGCGGCAGAATAACATAACGCACCAGTTGCAGGCGGGACAAGCCAATACTAAGCCCTGATTCAAGCTGCGCTTTACTTACCGATTCAATTCCGGCCCGAAAGGCTTCGGCCATATAACTGCCGCCTAAAAATGCCAGGCCGATGATTGCACAGGTATTCTCACTCAGCTTAATTCCCAGTTTGGTAAGGCCATAATATAAAAAGAACAATTGAATCAGCAGCGGCGTATTGCGGGAAACCTCGACATAGGCGCGGACCAGCTGCTCCAGCACCCTGGTCTTATAGTACAAAATCACGCTGCATGCCAGCCCGATAAGTATCGATGCTGAAATCCCCAAAACCGCCAGCTTCAGCGTCAGCCAAGCCGCCTTTTGGTACAAAGGCAGACTTCGCGCAATAAATTCCCAATTAATTTCCATTAACAAACCACCTTGCATCACATTAACCAACGCGCAAGCAACAGCTTGAAAAAATAAAAAGACCTTAAATTTCAGTGAAGAAATCCTGGCCTTCAGTTATCTGATCGGCGTAATATGTATTTATTATAAGGATACCTCAAGCAATAATCCGTGTCAAGAGGATAATTTTTAAATAGTCAGCCAAAAGCCCCTTACTGCCGGCCGGCAGTAAGGGGCTCAAAACGGTTATCCGGCATCACAGCCGCTGCAGTCGCCGCTAAACAGATATTTACCGCCGCCGCCCGGACGCTTAGGCACAGGATAGGCCGCCGGTCTGGACGCTTGTTGTTCCAGCCGCCGGATATAATCTTCCGGCAAGCCCTGTTCCCTGGCGCCATTGATGATCACCGCCAGATATTCGTCGCTGGGCAGGCCGTCCTCTCCCCAGCGGGCCTTTAGATATACATTGGCTTTGCGAACTGCCTGCCCGTCAACAGCCACTTCCACCGGATAGTGAAAATAAGCGCCGGTGCCGTCCATCCTGGCATCTTCATAACCATCCAGGTCTTCCCACTCAAATTCATTCAGCTCATACACCACGCCCCATACCGCTGACTCCGGATCGGGAACGATAGTTTCCATAGCGCTGTCCCATACTACCGAATGCTCGTAGAACGCCAGCCGGTAGCCGTCTACCCGCCCGATCCCCGCCACCTTTGCCTTAGGACACTTTTGGCGCATCCGGGTTAAATTGATATTAAAGCCGTAAGCAAAATAAAGCCAGGATTTAACAGCAGTCATGATATCATCACTCCCTTCGCCATTTTCCCACTCAGCCGGCTGAGTGGGATTTTGCAGCCTCCAGCCGGTCCTGCTTTAGCACTAAAACCCAAAGATCAAAAACGTAAAAAGCTCCGCCAGCCGGCTAGGCTGCGGAGCTTCATTGCTCTTCTCTCATATTCATTATATCTTAGCAGGCCCGGCGATGCAAGAACAGTTTGTCGATTGCACTTACGCTTTCAGTCCCGCTCAGCCAGCAGGGTTTGCAGATGTTTAAACCGTTCCTCATCCAGCGCCTTGTCTCCCATGCAATACGTACGCCCCAGCAGCTCATATTTTTGCCGCCCCAGCCGGTGATAAGGCAACAATTCATAGCGGACATTGGCGGCCTGAACAAAATCACGAATGGCCCGGATTTCCTCCACTGAATCATTAAATCCGGGGATAACCGGCGTTCGCGCCAAAATCTCTAACCGGGGAAATGTGTCGCGCAGCCGGATAAAGTTCGCCAGAATCAGCTTGTTATCAACGCCGGTATGGGCTAAATGCCGCTCGGAATTAAGACACTTAATATCATAAATGATGCTTTTTAGCTGCGCCGCGGCTTTCTGCAGCGTAGCCCAGTCATAAAACCCGCAGGTTTCTATGGTAACCGGAATTCTCCTGCAGCCGGCTTCCCGGATCATTGCCAAAACAAAATCCGCCTGCAGCAGCGGTTCACCGCCGCTAAGGGTAAGCCCGCCGCCGGAACGGAGGTAAAAGGCGCTGTCTGCTTCTACCAGATTCATCAATTCGCTGACCTGCAGTTTCCGGCCAAATGCAGACAAAGCCGCCGCCGGACAAACACCGGCGCAGGCAAAACATTGCCGGCATTTGGTCCGGCTGACGTTCACCTTACCAAACGCCGCTGGCCGTATGGCTCCATACCTGCAGGCATGCTTACACAAATTGCACTGCCCGGCCCCAATGCATTTGCTGCGGTGATAAGCCAGTTCCGGTTCAGTCTGCTGCGACTCCGGATTGCTGCACCACCGGCAGCGCAGCGGACATCCCTTCAGGAACACCACGGTGCGAATCCCCGGTCCGTCATGCAGCGAGTAGCGCTGAATGTTAAATATACAGCCCTTGCTGTCCGCATTGTCTGTTTTCATCCTATTTCTCCTAAACTGCAGCTGACCGGGCGGGCGCCGGTAGCACTAAACAACGCTATGCTCCATCCGCGCGATCAGATCATCCTGCAAATCTGCCGATAAATCAGTAAAATAAGCGCTATAACCGGCAATCCGGACAATAAGGTTACGGTATTGCTCCGGATTATTTCGCGCCGCCACCAGAGTTTCACGATTAATTACGTTAAACTGCAAATGCCACAAGCGCAGGTCGCACCAGGTCCGGATGAAAGCGACAAGCTTATCTGTTCCCTCCTCACCGGCCACGCAGGACGGACTTAATTTTATATTTAGCAGTCGGGCCGCCCGTTCGCGATAATTCAGGTTCTTGGAGGCATAATTTGACAATAGTACGGCAGTTGGCCCGTTGCTGTCGTCTCCCTGGGAAGCGGAAGAACCGTCGGAAAGCGGTGTATAGGCCTTCCGTCCATTAGGCGTTGCGCTTACCACCTTGCCGAAAGGAACATGAGAAGTAAACGGAACGTAACGCAGATCCAGGTGTACGCCCAATTCCTTGGCATACTTTTGGGTAAATTCCAGACACAACCGATCCAGTTTTTTGGCAATGCTGTCGGCATATTGGTCATTATTGCCGTATTTAGGAGCATTGGCGAGCCGGTGGCGAATGATATCCCGGCCGTTAAAATTGCCTTCCAGCGCTTCAATCAATTCGTCCATTGTGATCATTCGGTCTTGATATACCAGCTTTTTAACGGCGGCCAGCGAATCCACCACAGTGGCATAGCCCATGAATTCAAAATAGCCCAGATCAATGCCCCCGGCAATGACCGGTGAATGAATGTCCCGGCATTCCCGCATGCAAAGGTCATGCAGCGCCGATCCGAGCGGCCAGGCAAAATGCCTGGCCCGTAAATCAATTATGATCCGCTGCTGAATAAAGGCGTGCTTTAAAAAATTCAGATGCTGCGTTACATATGCCTGCCAAAATTGCTCCCAGGTCTTGAACGTCCGGGGATCTCCGGTTTCCAGGCCAATGACCTCGCCGCCGTAAAACTGCATTCTGCCGTTATAAATAGTCATTTCAAGCGCCGCCGGGAAATTGATATAGGCGCAGGGGCTGGTATAGGTATCGCGATTGGGCATGCGGCATTCCGCACAGCCGGAAACGGCGTAATCAAAAGCTTCACTGAACACTGCGCCCTTAGCCAGCAGCAAAGGCACTACTTCCTCGTCATTAATCAGCTTCGGAAAGCCGGTTCCCTCCTTGATTGTTTCGGCCACCTCATACAGATACCGCGCCGGCGACCTGCTGTGAATGCGGGCCGCCAGATCGGGATAATGCAGGGGGAACTCCCGCTTGGATTGCAGGAAAAGATAAGTAAGCGGATTGACGGCGTCACGGCCGTCAGCCGTTTGCCCGCCAATTGTAACCGCTTCCCAGTGGGCATAGCCTTCATTAAACGCCCCGCCGGCCGGCGAAATATATAAATCAATAAACTGGGCCATGCCCAGCCACATGCATTCAAGCAGCTGCAGAGCAGCTTCATTGTCCAGCCGCCCTGCGGCGATGTCCTGCTGATAGTAGGGATAGAGATACTGATCCATTCTCCCGTTGGAAATGATGGTGCCCGTTTTTTGCTCAAGGCGGGAAAACATTTGCGTAAACCATTGCGCCTGCATGGCTTCATGAAAATTGCGCGCCGGATTCTCCGGAACCCATTGACAAATTTCAGCAATTTTTTGCAATTCACGTTTGCGCTGCGGGTCTGGTTCCCGACCGGCTAATTCCAGGGCCAAAACGGCATGCCTGCCCGCCCAGAGGACAACCGCCTCGCAAATAAGGATAATCGCCTGAAGATATGGCGCTTTCTCCACATTGTCGACCGGACTAAACGGGTCTAATGCCGCCAATCGCCGTAAAGCGTCGTCCTTTATCCCCTTAAACCCTTTTTTCAGTACTTTCTCATAGTCATGAACCCATTGGATCGAAGACCGGAAAGAGGCTGTTTCATTGACAATAAACCTTGACTGTAAAATATCGTCAGGCTGGTACGTTAATTTTGCCGTTTCCCCCGGCAAAGCCTTGGCAAGCGCTTCATGAAAAGTTTTGCCCCGCCAGTAGGGAGAAATTTCCCGCCGGATCAGCTCGGCGTCTGCAGCGGAGATGGTGAACGGCGATGCCGCCCGTTCCGGCAAGTGCTGAATTGCGGCATCCAGAAAATCGCCATCCAGCTCGGGATAGACAATGCCGTACCGGCCCGGCGCCCCCGCCCGCCCGGCCAGCAGCTGATGCGGGTCAATATGCACTGTAATATGTTCGGCAATATGCCGCAGGGCTTTCGCCCACCGTAAAATAAGCAATTCGCCTTCGGTCTGCCGGAAGGACTCGGTAAAAAAACGGGCCCTTTCCACATCAATTCTGGGCCTGGTATGATTAAACCCGTTGAAAATATTGCTGGTTCTGGACCGCTTATGCGATTGGGGCCGGCCCTGGATTTCCTGCCGGATGCGCTGTTCCTGCGGCGTCAATGCAACAGTACTCATTTCATGCACCTCGCTTGGTTGAGTTTTTCTTCCTCAGCGCAGGCCGGATGGAAAAAACTCCGCCGCCTGCCGCCCTTCAAGGTTGGCGTAGCCTAATGCAAACGCCTTTTTATTCTCCTCCTGAAACCTGGGTACCCGTTCGGCCAGCGCCTGATAAAAACAGTCCTTACTGATTGCCGCCTTTAAAAACCGGCCCAGCACACCCAGAAAGACGATATTGGCAAAAATATCGCGGCCCAGCTCCTCAACGGCAATATCTCTGGCTGACAGTGGGACATGCCTGGCTTCGCTGCTTAAGTCAGGTTCAACATAGCCGGGATCAAAAATAATGACGCCCGTCTTTGCCAGACTGCCGAACTTCTGGTAAGCCGACCGGGACATAGCGCAAAAATAATCGGGACATTCTACTACCGGACTGTCGACCGGCTGACCGGCAATGACGATCTGGCTGCGCACATAACCACCTCTGGTTTCCGTGCCGTGACTGACCAGCATGGTGGTATACAATCCCTGGTAAACTGCCGCCGTACTGAAAATTTGGCCCAGCCGGACAACCCCCTGACCGCCGAAGCCGCTAATCAGAATTTCGGTACGCTTCATGTTGGCCCTCCTGTTTGCACTTGCCGGGTAAATTCACGCATGTACTCGGAGAACTCCCGGCGCTCTGCTGTTGTCCGGTAATACACGCCCGTCCGGAACGTCATACCTCCAACCGGCTGATCCGCCCCCGGATTGGTCCGCTCTTTCAGCCAGCGGTACGCAATCGCCGGTTGGCGTGAGCCCATCGCCTTGCCGAAAAAATTGGTAATACAGGGATACACGATATGCACCAGGGAGAATCCCTTAAAATCAATGGCCTGCTTGATGCTTTCCACGGCATTTTGACCCTCTATGCTGGTATGGCGGGCCAGAAAACCGGCTCCCGCGGCTTTGAGAATTTCGAGAATATCGCGCCCGTCCTGAACCCAATTGGGGTCCTGCATCCCATAAGGACTGCTGTCGGTAACCGAGCCGGCCGGCGTGGTATAACCGTACTGGCCGCCGGTTGACTGATAACCGAAATTGTCGGCGACAATAACCGTCATATCAACATTCCGGCGTACACAATGCAGCAAATGAAGCAAGCCAATGCCAAAGGCATCGCCATCCCCGGCGGTTAAAACAATCTTCTGCTCCGGCTTAAGGGCCAGCCGCAAGCCGGTGGCGAGCGCATAGACCCGCCCATGCGTACCGGCGAAATTATCGCCTTTCCAGGTATTAAATGTCTGTCTGCCGGCGCAGCCAATCCCTGTGCCCCATACGATATCAGCACTGCCCAGTCCCAGCTGGTCAATTGCCAGCAATATCTTCTTATGCACCTGCCCTAAGCCGCAGCCGCTGCAGGCTGTGCTTGGTGTTTTCCTGGCTTTAAGAAATTTTTCAGCTAAATAGTCCATCCTACCAGGCCTCCCGCGTCCATTTGACGGCCGTCAGCGCCCGCCCGGCAATTAAGGCACGGGCGGCCTCGACCAGCTCCGCCACTTGAGGCAGCTCGCCGCAGCGGCCGAGGAAATGCACTTCGCTGTCCTTAGGGACAGCGCGTTGAACTTCTCTTACCAGCTGACCATCATAATTTAATTCCACCGAAAGATACTTAGCCGTTCTGTCGAAGACTTCATCCGGAAAAGGCCAGATTGAGATCAGCCTGATGGCGCCCACCCTAAGCCCTTGCTCCCGCGCCGCCCGGACCGCACTCTTCACCACCCGGGACGGACTGCCGTAAGACACGAAAATCACCTCAGGATCATCTTCAAAACCGACCTGCTCATATTGGTGAATGAGCGTTCGGTTATTCCGCACCTTGTAGATCAGGCGGTAGGCATGCTTATGCTGCCATTGCACCTCTTCCGTATCAAAACCTTCCGCCGTCGGCGTCCAGTCAGAGCAGGCGGCGCCGGTGTTATGCCCCAGCACGACCGGAGGTATATCAATCGCATCAGTTGCCGGGTAAAATTCCGGCCCGTAATTGATCCGCCGGTCGGCAAGCCGCAGCCCCATTTCTTTCATTTCCGCCGCGGTTTCCGGTATCAGTAATGTCTCCCAGCCGTCTGTCACAATTTGATCAGCCAAAACAGTGATGGGCATACGAAATCTTTCGGCAAGGTAAAAAGCCTCAACCGTAAGCTGGAAAGCCTCCTGCACACTGCTTGGCGCCAAAACAATACTCTCAAAATTGCCGCCATGGGTTGGATAGCGGCTCAGATAGAATTCCCCCTGCCCCGGCGCACCGGTAATACCGCTTACCGGGCCTACCCGCTGGGCGTTAACGACGACCACCGGTATCTCGCTGCCTAAAGCCCAGCCATAAGGATCAGCATACAAAACATAGCCGGGACCTGAAGTTGAGGTCATGGCTTTCAAGCCGCCGAGCGCTCCGCCGATACAAATATGAAGCGCCGCCAGTTCATCTTCGGCCTGAACGTAAAAGCCGCCGATCTGCGGCAGACGCCGCGACATATTTTCCGCAATTTCGGTCGCCGGCGTAATCGGATAACCGGCAAACAGTGTACAGCCGGCAATGATCGCAGCTTCAGTAATTGCTGCATTGCCTGTATCAAAAACCCTTTTCACAGCTCCTCCTCCTCTTTCCGGTCCGTTACATCAATAGAAAAATCGGGACAAAGGAAAAAGCACCGCCGGCAGCCAATACATCTGTCCGCAAATTCCGCCCGTACCGGCCGGTAGCCTTTGTCATTAAAATACCGGGCCACAGTAAAGACCTGACGGGGGCAAACCTCAATACAGTAGCCGCATTCCTTACAGCCTTCCTCATAAACCCGGACGTTATATTTTCGATCAGTTTTTGGCGCATGGGCCATATAGCCAGACAGCTCCTTTTCAATGTCACTCGTGCCAGGACGGCCGGCAATGAGCAGGCCGTAAAGTTCAACAAGCTTACGACGCTGGATTTTGCCGTTAGGCCCTTTGGGGAAATCATCGATAAAAAAAATCTTCTTGGGTATCTTAAAATCGGCCAGCCAAGACCGGCAATGAGCGGCAATGCCTTCCGCCGTCAGCTGTTTTCCCGGACGCAGCTGAACAAAAGCAACCACTTCCTCGCCCAAAACGGCATCCGCCACCCCAACGGTTACCGCCGTTTCAATTTCACTCAGCCGGTATATGACTTCGTCCACTTCCCGCGGCGAAATCTTCTCCCCGCCCCGGTTGATCAGCTCTTTTTTCCGCCCGGTCAAAAACAAATAGCCATCGGCGTCAAAAAAGCCCAGGTCACCGGTGTGGAACCAGCCGTTTTTAAAACTTTCCCGGTTGGCCTGCCGGTTGTTTAAATAGCCCTTAGTAATATTCGCCCCTTTAACGACTACCTCACCAGTTGCCTGAACAGGAGCCGGCTCCCCGGATTGGTCGATCACCTGAATTTCATTGCCCACAGGCAAACCCACCGAACCGGCCTTTCGCCTGCGGGGCGGCAGTGGATTGGTGGCGATCTGGCTTCCGGCTTCCGATAACCCGTAGGCCTCGATTACCGGAACGCCGTACCGTCGCTCAAATTCCGTCAGAATTGCCACCGGCAGCGAAGAAGATGCCGATCTGGCAAACCGCAGGCGGGAAAGGTCAATCGCCGGGTCGGCCTCACTGGACAGCAAAATGGATAAAATTGCGGGAACCGCACTAAACCAGGTAACTTTATTGGCGCTTACCCATTGCCAGAAATGACTGGCGCTGAATTTGCGCGGAATGACCGCCGTTCCGCCCGAATAAAGAGAGCTGAGCAGCGTAATGACCAAACCGTTAATATGAAAGAACGGCAGAATACATAACACGACATCAGCAGCAGTCAGTTGGTGGCCGCCTGTGATAAATTTGGCTTCAGCCAACAGATTGCCATGGGTTAAAACTACGCCTTTAGGCGCTCCGGTCGATCCGGAGGTAAACAACACCAGCGCTTCATCTGCCCATTGCGATCGGGACGCTTGAGTCGCATTTTCCGCGAAAGATTCGCTGTCAATAATACTCATAGCTTCCCCGGCGACGGATACTGTCCGGCTGTTTGCGGCAAATGGCGGCGGCAAGGCTTCTCCTCCCCTGGCATCCGTAAAAATCAGCTTGGCCTGTGCTTGCCGCAGCAATTCCTCGGTTTCAGCCGGTTTAAACTTTGGATTAAGCGGCACGGCCACCCCGCCGGCCAGCAATATGCCGCAGAATACGATACCCCAGTGCAAACCGTTTTCCGCAATTAAAGCAATACGCTGCCCTGGCCGGATATTTAGCTGAATGCGGTAGGCCAGCTCCCTGACGGCAGTATAAAAATTGCCGTAAGTAAGAGCAGCCCCGGTCTCCGGCGATAAGATAAAAGTTTTCTCCCGGCCCTGGACGGCCCGGTATTCCAGCAGTTCATTCAATGACTTAAACCGCATTTGGCCTCTCCTTGCCCAATAGCCCGGCATGACCGGTGCCGATCCCCTGCGGTCCGGCCATGCCCTGACACTATTGTTTGATTTTTTTCAGATAACGGTCATCAAACAATTCATTGATCTCAAAATCTTTTTTCAATACTTTTGTCTCTTTTAGAAAATCCTTAACCTGCTGGAAACCGGCAATATCTTCAGCGATAATGCTGGAGTCCCAGTCGGTTGTTTTCACAGTCCTGGCAATTGCCGAAACCGGCAGCTTGCTTTCTTTGGAAATCAGTTCCAAGGCCTCTTCCGGATAATTTCTGATAAATTCAGCCGCTTTTTCATTTACCCTTAAAAAGCGGGCTGTCACTTCCGGATATTGCCGGGCAAACTCATTGCGGGCCAGGAACACCCCGACGTAGCGTTTAACGCCGCTGGATGAATCGGCCAAAATTTTGCCTGATTTCGCATTTTCCAATACCGACGCCCACGGCTCCCAGGTGGCTACTGCAGCTACATTCCCGGTTTCCAGCGCGGCCTGATGATCGGTTGCCGGTAAATTAACAATACTTACATCAGCAGCGGAAAGATCATTTTTCTGCAACAGAAGAATTAAATAATGATGAGCGCTTGAGCCAATCGGAACTGCGATTTTTTTGCCTTTCAGCTCAGTAATGGATTGATACGCGGAATCCGGCCGCACCAACAGGGCATTTCCGGCAGGCGTGTATCCGGCGCGGCTGATAATTTTAATATCCACGCCGCCGGAGCGGGCCGACACCGGCGGCATATCACCGGTATTGGCAAAATCAGCCCGGCCGCCGGCAAACGCCTCAATCATCGGCGGTCCGGCCAGATACAGATCATATTTCACTTCAATGCCGTCTTTGGCAAACTCCTCTTCATATAATCCCTTGGCCTTGGCCAACAAAATAATTGTGCTGGAATTTTGGTACGCAATGTGAATTTCCTGCGGCTGCGCCGCCTTGGCCCCGGTTTCGTCGGCCTTGCTGGAACATCCGCCGGTCAAAAGAACGCCGAACAGCATGACGGCCATAATCAGTGCTATTTTGATTTTTTTCATAACATCAATCTCCTGTTTTAATCAAATTTTCGTTCCTGAATCCCCGCTGATCCACCCTCCTCAAAAAATTTCAAATACTATAAGCAAAGGGGACATCAACCTCGGCGAAAAAATTAGTGTAAATATGTTTGCGGACTTGAACAAACTGATAGCTATTGCGGTCACGCGGGCGGGGCAAATCAATCGGGATAACCGTTTTTAGCGCTCCCGGACGTTTCGACATCACGACAACACGGTCGCCAAGAAAAATGGCTTCATCAATGTCATGCGTAACCAGAAGAATTGTTGTTCTTTCGGCTTCCCATATCCGGATAATTTCTTGCTGCATCATAATTCTGGTAATGGCGTCCAGAGCGCCAAACGGCTCATCAAGCAGCAGGACTTGCGGCCGGTTCACCAATGCTCTGGCTATACTGACCCGTTGCTGCATGCCGCCCGACAGTTGATGAGGGTATGCTTTGGCGAAATGATTTAATCCCACCAGCTGTAAATGCTCATTTACAATTCGTTTTTTCTCGCTGGCGCTGTGTTGAGCCCCCAGGCCAAACGCCACATTGTTTGCTATTGTCAGCCAGGGATACAGCCGCGCTTCCTGAAAAACCATTCCCCGATTGACGCGCGGTCCCTTAATCAGTTCGTCCCCGAGATAAATTTCACCTGAATATTCCTGCTCCAGACCGGCGACCATTCTTAACAAAGTACTTTTCCCACAGCCGCTTGGACCGATAATACTGACAAACTCCCCCGGCTGCACTTCTAAATCAATGTCCTGAAGAACTTCCACCAGGCGGTTGTCTATTTTAAACGTTTTACTTAGTCCTTTAATGCTTAGTGTTTGTGGTTTAGCCGCACTCCTGCTCATTTTTCCCTCCTTATGACTCATGAAGATTCACGTTCCATTTTAACAACCTTTTCTCCAGCAGCAGCAATAGCTGATCAATCAATACGCCGGTCAAGCCAATCGACAGAACACCGGCCAAAACGACATCAATCTGAGACAATTCCCGGGCGTACATAATCATATATCCGATTCCGGACGCGGCGGCAATGAGTTCGGCCGCCACAACGCTGCGCCAGGCGACATCAATCCCAACCCGGACCCCGGTAAAAATAGCCGGTAAGGCTGCCGGCAGGACAACCTTGGTTAATAACGTCGTTTGGTCTTTTTCCAGAATGGTTGCAACCTCCAGATATTTTTTGTCAACACTGCGAATTCCCTGAAATACACTTACCAGCACTGTCCAAAAGCTGCCAATGGCAATGACGGTAATCTTCGAGCCTTCATCAATTCCCAGCCATAGAATCAATACCGGGATCCAGGCAATGACCGGTATGGGACGTAACACTCCGAAAATCAGGCTGAGCGCGATCCGGAATTTTTTTACCAGCGCAATCTGGACCCCAGTCAGTACGCCCAGAACCGCACCGATGGCAAACCCCTGCGCAACTCTGAGAATACTGATTCCCAAATGAGCAAACAGCTCTCCGCTAAGAACAAGCTCCGCCAGTACCAGGGCAATTTCCGATGGTCTTGGCAAAAGAGTGGCCCGAACCCACCCCAGTTTTCCGGCCAGCTCCCAAATCAGCAATACGATAACCGGCACGACCAGGGCAAGCGCATTCTCCTTAAGCCAATAAGTCATTTTTTCCATTAAATTCCCCTCCACTTTACAGTTGCCAATCGTCATCCCCAAAAATAAAAAAGTCGAATCGTCTTGTTAAAAAAACAAGACGATTCGACCTTCAGTTGGTTTACTGACCAGTCGAATAAATTTTATAGATGCGCCGCCTAACAAAAAAAGGCTGAAATCACCAGAACATCTGGTGATTTCAGCCTTCAGTTATCTGATCAGCGTACTTTCGGTCAGGTAATTTAATCGTTAATTATTTTTTAAATAATATCATCACATTCAAATACCTGTCAAGCGCTTTGACTCAAACTTCGACATTTTTTTGCTGCAGGCCGCATGTTTCCAAAGCCTGGCTGAGATCGTCAATAATGTCTTGCGGATCTTCCAGCCCGACACTAAAGCGCAAATGCCCCTTGCTGAATTCGGACGGGTAGAAATGATTACGCTCGTCATTAGGGCCGGTGTAGACAATGAGACTCTCATCATGGCCAATCGATACCGCCGGAACAATCAGCGCCAGCGAATTAACAAACTTGTTATGGGTGTCAACATCCGCTTTCAGCCCAAACGCGATAACGCCGGAAAACATCGACATCTGCTTTCTGGCAGTCTCGTGCTGCGGATGGCTGGGCAGGCCCGGATAAGCCACAAACGCCACCGCCGGGTGCGCTTCCAGAAACCGGGCGACCAGCAGCGCGGCTTGGCTGTGCTGTTTCATTCTCAGCGGCAAGGTTACGACACCCCGCATGATCAGCCAGGCGTTAAACGGGCTTATGGCTCCGCCCAGGTTGACCATGGCCTGGCGCTTGATGGCGTCAATCAGGGCCGTACGGCCGATGACCGCCCCGCCCATGGCGTCGCCATGCCCGTTGATGTATTTGGTCAGACTGTGAATGACCAGATCGGCCCCATGCTCCAGTGGCCGCTGTAAAAAAGGCGAGGCAAACGTACTGTCTACCGACAGGAGCGCTCCGGCGGCTTTAGCCAGCCCGGCGATTGCGGCGATATCACTGACTCTGGTCGTGGGATTGCCGGGTGTTTCAATATGGATAAGCTTGGTATTGGGACGTATAGCCTGCTTGACTTCAGACAGGTTGGCCGTATCAACCAGGCTGGTTTCTATGGCGTACTTAGCGGGCAAATACTCCTGCAGCAGCCGGTAGACGGCGATATAGGACACATTAGAGCAGATCACATGAGACTTTTGTTCCAAAAAGGTAAAAAACACCCCAGCCAGTGCGGCAACACCGGTAGCCAGCACCACGCAGGCTTCACCGCCCTCCAGCGCCGCCAATTTTTCCTGCAGATAAATTTGATTGGCCGAGGTATTTCTAGTATAAACCAGTTGATTGGGATCACTCCAATTCATCGTTGACGCGTCTTCAGGCAGCCGGTAGCTATTCGCCATAATCAACGGCCGCCGGATTGCGCCGGTTTCTTGATCAATTCCATTGCCGCTATGCACGCATTTGGTTTGAAATCCCCTGTTGGCCTTGTCGGACATTATCCAATTCCCCCTATTCCGCTACGTTTACTTGTCTATCATTATACCTTAATTGACCAGTGCTTTGCACTCTTAAATTCCAGGATGCATGGCGAGGACAGCTCCCTTGTTTTAAAACAAGAAAGCTGTCCTCGCGTTTTTTGCAAACATTTTGCCCCATACCGTCCAGGCGCTTATTCTTCCGGCGCTGCCTCGTCTTCCGGAACGATTTTTCTGATTAATACCCGGTTAATGCGGACATGATCAACTTCCTCAATCATAAACTCATAATCCTGATACACAACCTTTTGACCGACATGAGGCTCTATTTCCACCATGGAATACACCCAGCCGCCAATGGTGTCAAAATCATCCGAGTCCAGGGTAACGCCGATAATTTCACTTACCGTGCCGATTAACAGCCGCCCGTCGACGGAATAAACGTTTTCCCCCCTCGCTTCCACCAACGGCCGTTCTTCATCAAACTCATCCTGAATTTCCCCGACAATCTCTTCCAGAATATCCTCAATGGTAACAAGGCCGGCAGTTCCGCCATATTCATCAACCACAATCGCGACCTGGGACTTGTCTTTCTGCAGCCGTCTGAGCAGTTCGCTGATCGGCATAGATTCCGGTATCGCCATAATTTCCCTGACTACCTGCTTAAGGTCGGGATTTTTTTCCTGGGCCACTTGCTTCAGGATATCCTTGATATGCACAAAGCCAATGATGTTATCTTTATCCGGCGCACAGACCGGGTACCTCGTCAATTGCTCTTCAATCGCCTTATCCAGGTTTTTGGCAAAGGAGTCCTCCGCCGATAAGCAGATCATATCAGTCCGGGGAATCATTACTTCGCGAACATTTCTTTCGGCAAATTCAAATATATTATCAACAAACGTCAGCTCTGTTTTATTAATAAAGCCTTGCTTGTGACTTTCCTCCATTAAGATTCTGATTTCTTCTTCCGTATGAGCCGCCTCATGCTCGCTTGCCGCATGGATGCCCACACTCCGCAATATCCAATTGGCAATGGCATTTAGCACCCAGATAGCCGGATACATCAGCTTGTAAAACGCAATCAGGGGAACTGACGTCCATAATACAACACTGTCGGTCTTTTGGATTGCCAATGACTTGGGAGCAAGCTCACCCAGAATGATATGCAAAGCAGTGATGATCGAGAAAGCAATAGCAAAGGAAACGGCATGCACCATTTGGGCGGAAAACCCCAAATCAACCATAATTGGTGCAATGATATCGGCAATCGCCGGTTCGCCAATCCAGCCAAGTCCCAATGAGGCCAGCGTAATTCCCAGCTGGCAGGCCGACAAGTACGCATCCAGGTGCTCAACAAGTTTTTTGGCATAGGTGGCCCTGGTATTTCCTTCGTGCAGCAGCGTTTCGAGCCGGGTACTGCGGACTTTGACCATGGCGAATTCAGCCGCTACAAAAAAGCCATTTAACAACACCAGCACGATGATTAAAACTAAATTCAAAATAATAGACGCAGGGTCCAATAAATTCCTATCCGCTTGGTAGAGCGAATAGGGTTCACCTCCTAGTATATTCAATTCATAGTTATTATCGACAGCCGGACAAAATTCCAAACAACATCTGGCTAAATGCTGTAGGATAATTTCCGTTTATCGTATTGATATACATTATATTCGTATATTCATAAAATCACAACCTGCAATATCGGGGCGCACAGCCCCTGGCTGACGACGGCCAATCAAATTACCGGCCTGCCGCTGTCATTTCATGACCCAGCGTTTGCAACGGCAATATCCCCGGCAAAATTCAGCCATCGACAGGGATCATTACCGTAAATACGCAGCCTTTGCCTAACTCACTCTGAACCGTTATTGTTCCTTGGTGGGCTTCAACGATCCAGCGCGCAATGGACAAGCCCAGTCCGGTGCCGCCAAACTCCCGTGAACGAATTTTATCCACCCGGTAAAAGCGTTCAAAAATCATTGCTTTATGTTCCTGGTCAATACCGATCCCATTATCCCGGACCGTAATTTTGAGCTTGGAATTATGGTCGTAAACGATTTCCAGCTTAACGTTTACCGTGCCGTGATTTGGCGTATATTTTATTGCATTATCAATCAGAATAAGCAACAGTTGACTAATGCGGGAACGGTCCGCCTGAATTTCACCCGCCTGATCGCAGTCCAGCTGTAGTCTGATATCCTTGGCGTTGGCCAGTGACTGTAAAGAGCGGATAACATGTCCGGCGACAATTCTGCTGTCAAATGTCTCCCGCAGCAACTCGACAACATTGGCGTCTATCCTGGCCAGGGTCAGCAAATCGGCGACAATCCGGGACATTTTCCTGATTTCATCTTTCATATCAGTCAAAACCTGGCTGGAAAACGCAGAAAACCGGTTATCCTCGTCGGTCTGGACAACATCCACCGAAGCCAGCAGTACGCTGATCGGCGTCCTCAACTCATGAGAAGCGTCCGCCACAAATTCCCGTTGCCTGGCGAACGACTGGTTAATGGGTATCATTGCCCGTCCGGCCAAAAAATAGCCGGCGGTAAAGGCAATTGCCAAAATAATCAACGATCCGCCCAGCAGGATAAGGCCCAGTTTCTGCCAGGTATAATAATACCAGGTAATGTCATTGCCCAAATACACGGTGCCAATCAATTGCAAATTATCATATACAGGGTGCGCGGTAATGATAAAAAAAGCGGTTGTGCCGTCCGACAGCCTGGCATGGTGTAAACTGGCCACACCTGCCTGCACCTCACCGCTTTCAATCAGCGCCCGGACAATGTCCTGCAAAGCCGGCACTGTTCTGGTTCCTGCTTCCAGCGGCCCGTTTACAGCCTGAACATAGTAAAAAATAGTGCTGCTGGTTTTTTCATTCTCATCATCATGAATCAAAGACCCCTCAAGTTTGTAAACTGCAAGCTGCTCATCGGCTTCCTCCTTGGCAACCTGCAGCACGCTTTGCTGCAGCGCATAGACAATGGCGCCCGTAAAACCGACAAAACCAACCACAACAAAGGTTAGCAGAATTAACGCCATAATTCCGGTATACATTAAAGTAAGCCGTTTACGGATCTTTCTGAACATCCGTTACCTCCAGTTTATAGCCAATTCCCCGCACATTGTGAATAAGTTCCGGTTCGCCGGGAAAATCAATTTTTTTCCGCAATAAGCGAACATAGGCTTCCAGATTATTCGGCGTAACCTCGCTCTCCAGCCCCCAGACCCGGTCCAGCAGAATCTCCTTGGCCAAAACGTGTCCATTATTCTGAATCAGCAAATCCAGCAGTTGAAATTCCCGGCCGGTTAATTGAATTTCCCGGTCACCGCGTTTCACCAGATGCGTGGAACGGCTCAGGAGCAGATCGCCAACCCGTATGGTATCTGCTTTAAGCTGCAAACCGCCCCGGCGCCCCAGGGCTCTGATGCGCGCCAGCAGTTCGACAAATTCAAATGGCTTGACTACATAATCATCCGCGCCTGAATTTAAGCCGCGTACCCGGTCGCATAATTCATCCCGGGCGGTCAGCATCAGGATGCTTCTTTGATACCCCTCTTCTCTCAGCCGTTCACAGACCCTAATGCCGGTTTCAACCGGCATCATCCAGTCCAGGACAATCACGTCATAGGCTGTATACATAGCATATTCAAAAGCCGTGTCGCCCTGTACAACCCAGTCAACAGCCATTTTTTCTTTCTCCAGCATATGTTTAACCAGCTTACCCAGCCGCAGGTCATCTTCAGCTAATAATATCCGCATGGCTGCTCCTTTCGCTGTGCAGCCTCCCGGTCCGGAAGTTACCCGGCTTCTCCTGCGCTTAGCCCACAGCAGTTCTTACCCTTATCATACCACATTTTCCTTAACCGCAAAATTCTTGGAACCTGCCGGGCATAAATACTGCCTGATACCTTATCAGCCCTAATTTTATTGACAGTATGATTGCCTGAATGGTACAATTTTCTAAAATATTGTTTGATCAGGGAATTCCTTGTCAAACAGCGCCGGAAGGAGGCGAATAAATGTCATTTCACCATGGCCGGATTGATCTGGGATTGGCGCTTACTTTCTTTAGCAGTTTATTATCCCTGCCTTTTAGTAAACGGTATCATGTATGGCTTGGCATCTGCTTCGGCTTATTGACGGTTATTCATACCTGGCAGCACCGGCGGCAGGTATCCTGCCACCTTCAAAAGGAGCGACAGCCAATGGATTTATTGTCCCAGTATAAAAAAATGACCAATTCCGCCAAAAAAACCTATTTATTGCAGCAAGTCCAGGTATTACACTATATCCGGGGACGTGTTCGCCTATATTCCCGGCATTTGGTCAATAACGCCGGCATAGCGGCTGAAATCCGCCGGCAATTGGAAGCCGCTCCGGAGGTAACCAATTTTTCGGTAAATACTCTGACCGGTTCGGTGCTCATTGAATATGCACCGGAAAAAATAGCCAATAATCCTTTGCTGCAAGAATTGGAACAGCTTGCCGCAAAACAATACGGACGGTGATGTAAATGTCATATTTATCCGGTCTGGCTTTAGGCCTGTCGGCCGGTCACCAGCTTAACGGCCTGCTTGGCAGCCAGGGCTTTCGCCTGGTGCATTCCCTGCCCGGCAGACGCCGCTACCACCACGAGGAGCTCTGCAATAATCCCAGGCTGGCCCGCCGCTGGGAACAGCAGCTGCCGGCAATACCCGGATTAATAAAAGTACAGTTTTCTCCGTTATCCGGCAGCATACTGATCGAGTACACTTGCACTGACGATTATATCGACCTGTTAGTCAATTTTCTGGAGCAGCTGCATAGAATCCCTGAACCGCATGATCAATACGGCCGGCTGGGCGCTGACATCCGGCGGACTTTTCACCGGCTGAACCGCAATATATTTAAAAAGACCAACCGCATTCTTGATCTTCGTACACTGCTGGCAGTAGGCTTTACGGTTTGGGGCGGATTAAAAATGTGGACAACCGGGCAGCGGCCTTCCGGCTCGCAAATGATATGGTGGGCTTACGCTTTGCTGAGAGGACGAGACTAATGTCATACCGGTATATAGCATTTCCCCTCAGCCCCTCCCTATCAGACCGCCAAAAAACAATCATCGAAGCACGTATCCGGCTCATTCCGACCGTCGTCAGCGCATCGGCCGGCGTCAACGGAAAAGTTGTTGTTTATTATGACGGTTTTCTACCGCTCAATAAAGTAAATACCATCCTCCAGCAAGCGGCCTGCACAGCAAGGCCTTTGTCGCCGTTAAGCAAGCAGCCTGCTGAAGAACTGCATTTATCACTTGCTGAGCACCGCCGGGAAACAATTTTGACCGGCGTTGGTTTCGTCGGCCTGCAATTATTGCGCATGGCCGCTCCCGGTATGTTCAATACCCTGTATCTGGCCCGCAGCGCCTTTGTGCTGTTATCTGCCCGGCATTACATCGCCAGCGGAATTCGCAGCCTGCTTGTTGATCGTCAGCCGAATGCCGATACATTGACAGCCACGGCAGTGGTAGCCTCCGTATTAAGCGGTAAACCAGAGTCAAGCTTAACCCTGCTGACCCTTTCCAACTTTGCCGAAACGCTTACTACCTTCACCGCCGAACGCGCCCGCAAGCATATTTCCAATTTGCTCCGGCTGGACGAGCAATATGTCTGGAAAATTGAAGAAAACGGCCATGAAATGCGGGTTGCCGTAACCAGCCTGCAATTAGGCGACCGGATCGGCGTCCATTTGGGCGAAAAAATCTGCGTCGACGGCAAAGTGCTGTCAGGAGCGGCTGCGGTTGACCAGTCTTCCATTACCGGTGAATATATCCCGGTAGAGAAAACGCCTGGCGACAATGTCTATGCCGGCACTGTGCTCCAAAACGGCTTCCTGGAAGTCCTGGTTGAAAAACTCGGTGACGATACTGCCGTAGCCCGGATTGTGCATATGGTGGAAGAAGCTCAAACCAGACGTGCGCCGGTGCAAAACTTCGCCGAACGCATGTCAAATATGCTTGTGCCGATTTCTTTTATTGCCGCCGGTTTGGTTTACGGAGCGACAAAAGACTGGCAGCGTGTCTTAAATATGCTGTTCATTGATTTTTCCTGCGGTCTTAAGCTTTCCACAGCCACCGCCATCTCGGCGGCTATTGGCCGCGCCGCCAGCCGCGGGGTACTGGTTAAAGGCGGCAATTATATCGAACTGCTGGCCGGAGTAGATACCGTCGCACTTGATAAAACCGGCACCATTACCATTGGAAAACCACAGGTTGTGTCAATAAAAACCGCGCCCGGAATTCAGGAGCGGGAGTTGCTGCTGCTGGCGGCTTCCGCGGAATATCATTCTTCCCATCCGCTGGCGGCAGCCATTTTAGAGCATGTTGAACACCAGGGATGGACAATCCCGCCGCATACCGACACCGAAACCATCGTTGCCCGGGGCATCCGGGCCCAGGTGCCTGATTTCGATGAGATTCGCGGCGGTTCCGTCCTGGTCGGCAGTTGGCGCTTTATGCAGGAAAACCAGGTTCAAAGCGCTGGTTTCGGCGCCGAACCCGGTTCTGAGCATGGCTATAATCTCATTTATACTGCCCGCGATCAAAAATTGTTAGGAATGCTCATCGTCAGCGACCCTATCCGCCCGACCTGGAAAAAAACCATCAATCAATTGCGGCGGCAGGGCATTGATGAAATTGTCATGATTACAGGCGATACCGAACAGGTCGCCAAGCATGTCGCTTCCGCCCTGGATATCGACGCCTATCATGCCGAAGTAATGCCGGAAGATAAAGCGGCCTTGATTACCAAAATGCAACGCCGCTCACAGGTCCTGATGATTGGCGACGGCGTTAACGACGCTCCGGCTCTGGCCTTCGCCGATGTTGGCGTTGCCATGGGCGGCCGCCGCACGGATATTGCGGTCGAATCAGCGGCTATTACCATTAATTCTGAAGATCCGCTGGTACTGTCCGAAGTTGTAACTCTGGGCAAACATACGATGAAGATTGTCCGGCAGAACTTTGCCACTACCATCGCGGTGAATACGGCAGCCATGCTGCTTGGCGCCGTCGGCCGGACCAATCCAATGGTTTCGGCGCTCATTCATAACGCGGCTACGGTTGGCGTTGTATTAAACAGCGCCCGGCTGCTGATGGTAACGAAGAAGCCCTGGTAAATACCCATCCCCGATCTCGAAAGGAGGTGAACTACATGTTTACAAGAAGTGATTTTTGGATTGGACTAGTAGTAGGTACAATTGCCGGAGCGTTCGGTTACAAACTTATGTCTGAGCAATCCGCTCGGGCAATGGCCCCGCAGGCCCCTGCCATTGCCGCCGGAGTAGGTGAACCGCCTTTGGATGAACTCGTACGTCAAAAAGAACGCCTGGAAGACTTGATTGCGGAAAGACAGGTTCAAAACTAAGCCTGATATTTACTTGTTTTCATTAAAGGAGCACCTTCTTTATGCAGATAAAGAAGGTGCTCCTTTTTTCCGCCGGATTCCGTCCGCAGCGCGGTTTCTCTGCTGCACCACAGCGGCATTGCCTTGGCCGGCCGCGCCAAAAACCGCCACCCGGTTTGATCCCGGATGGCGGTTACGGAATATCGTAAATTATAAGTATCGGCGCCCGGCTTTATCTCAGCTTGACCTCAGTTTAAACGAAACCGGCAGCCTTATAAAAGCCGGCACTGTCTTTCCGCTTCTGCGGTCCTTGGCCGGTATAAACCGCCATTTTCTCACCGCAGACACCGCCGCATCATCCAATAGCGGGGAACCGCTCGAACTGGTCACCGACACCTCATCCGGCCGGCCATTGCTCAACACCTTTACCCGCAAAACGGCGACCCCTTCGTGACCGGCTTTGCGCGCTGCCGGCGGATAAGATGGTTCAACTTTGGATAAAACGCCTGGCGCTGCGATCCCGCTTTGCGATCCGCCACCGCCGCCGCCCGATGCAGCAGCAGCCGGTGCTGACTTTCGGCCGCCGCCGCCGCGCGGCGCGGGCGAGGGCGCAGGCTTAGGCGCGGGAGCTGCCACGGGAGCTGCCTGAGTCGGGGCAATTTCATCTGAAGCGACCACCGGCTCAGGAACCGGCTGGCTGGCTGGCGGCTGCGGCTCGGTGGGCGCAGGCTCTATCGGCGCAGGCTCAGGCGCCTGTGGCGGCGCAGGTTCCGGTGTCGGCCCGGCCCGGTCAGCCAAAGGATCACTGACCAGATCCATCTCCATGATTACTTCTTCCGCCGGCAGCGCCGGCGCAGTCAGCCCGATACTAAGGAAGCCAGCGGCCGCAAACACCAGAAAATGCAGGAAAACCGATACTGACATGGCTTTGCGCCACTGATTTGTATAGCTCATCGTTTTACCTCACCTTCTCGACTGCCACCGCCACCCGCTGGGCGCCTGAAAGTTTCAACTCATCCAATACCGCGATTACCTGTCCATAGGGAACCTGTTTGTCCCCTCTAAGGATAAATACGGTATCCGATTGTTTGCCCAATTCTAAATTCACCCGTTTGGCCAGCAGATTTACCGGCATTTCTTCCATATTGAACATAACGTTGCCGTTTTCCAGCACCGTTACATTGATGCTCTGCGGTTTATCCTGCTGGGATGCCGCAGCCTGCGGCAGGTTAACCGGAATGGTATGCTGCTCGACCATATAAAGGGTGCTCATCATAAAAAATACCAGCAGGAAGAAAATGATGTCAATCATCGGGATAATCATCAGTTGAGGCTGGTTTTCCACCCGTAAACTACGCAATTTCATGAGCATCTCTCCGGTTTGTTTTCTTTGCCGGCAAATAGCCGATCACCATTGCCGCTATTTGCTCGACATCGGTAACTAATTTATTTACCTGGCGCGAGAAATAGCTGTGCGCCACCAGTGCCAGCGTCGCCACACTCAGTCCGGTAGCCGTCGCGATCAGCGCTTCTCCAACCCCGCCGGTTATCGCCATCGGCTGACCGGACTGAACGTTTAACACGCTAAATGACCCAATCATGCCGATAACCGTACCCAGCAAGCCTAACAGCGGCGATAAGGTAACAATTGTACTAAGATCATCCAGATACTCGCGCAGGCGGGAGCAAGTTAAAGCTGCAGCGCCTTCCACTGCAACGTCGGCCTGAGCGCCGCGCAGATTTGCCTGCAGCCCGGCTGACGCCACCTCTGCGACTGCGGATGAAGACTGCTGGCAGAACTGCGCCGCTTCATTAACATTATGTTTCTCCAAAAGCGTCTGCAGCTTGTTATGAAAGACCTTTGCGTCAGTGTTCAGGCTGCGGTAATACAGGAATCGCTCAACCGATATGGTTACAACGAATAATGAGCAGGCCAACAGCAAATACATTACCGGGCCGCCTTTGTGAAACAAATCAATAGTGTTCATAATAAAGTCCATGGGGGTAGCTCCTTTTGTTTAGAGATTTGGCGATGCACGCCTGATCATTGGGGATGGTTCAGTCTTGCCGCTCAGTAGAACAGCGGCAGTGTAACGAGCGCTGCTATCATTGGCCTTGGCAGTAATCAGAGCGCCGTGAGCGGCCAGAACGCCGCCGATGCCGGCTGACTCTCCTGGTAAGCAAAAACCGGCTTTATCAGGCTTTTGGCGCGGCCATTGTCAAACAGCGGCAGACGAGCAATGACTTAGTTGCCATACTCAGGTTTAGGTGCTCGTGCGTCATACTGACTGTAGGCCAGTAAACGGTTCTTCTTTATGGTTAAGCAGCCTTTGCCGCATCCAGCTCGGCCATTCTTACGGCATGGCTGTTGGTTATTGCCATGTTGATGCTGAGCGGCAGGGTCAGCGTGACCGGGGGGAAGCATGACTGATACTGGCCGTACTCCAGCATAGCAGTATCAATGTCAGTTTGGCGGCAGTTGAATGAATACGCACTTGCGCTCACCCCTTTTCGCCGACGTGGCCGGTTGAGGGGGCAAAGCAACCAGCCCGCCCGTTATGCGGCGCATGATTGCAGCATTGGATTCCAGCCCTTCATATGGCAGCAGAATTCATTGTCATGCCGGACGGCAAACTAAAGTCCGTTTTACCTGAGCGCAGCGCCGGCGTTTATCCATAGACTCTGCTGCTCCTTCCGTAAATGTAAAATTAGCTATGTAAGTAAATGATTGCTGAGTAAATTAAAGAAGGTGTTGCGAATATCAATCATTATCATTTGAATATTGCAATAGTGCCGCAAAATAACGCCGTTGGCAATCCTCAAACGGATTACCCAATTGTGGGCCAACTTACTACCGCTTATTTAGATATTATAGCAAGATATTTGGCGCTTAGCAATGATTATGATAACCAATTTTTCATCCTTTCGTTTTACCTTAGGCAGGGCACAGACTGAGAATCTTTATCACCACAAACATCACTGCCTAAGGTAAAGTTGTGATAAAAAAAGTGTAATTATATTATTTGGGATTATTATGCGCAAGCTTCACTCCCTTTTCCGTCCTGCTCAGCTGTAAACACCCCTACCCTGCTGCCGTATTTTGGTCAATGCCGAATTTAAATAAGATTGATTATCAAAGCAGGGAATTTTATTTCTGATGCCGAAACGTATAGAAAAAAAGAGAAGGTGTGGTTTTGTATGAAATATTTCCCTAAAATGCAACGGATCACTGTGGTTATGTTACTCATCCTGATGGGCCTGTCTGTCCCGGCGCTGGCTAAAGACCAGACGCCCGCCACTCCGCCCCGGATTCTGTCCTTAGCGCCAATTGCCCTTACCCCCGAGCTAACCGGCAAATATTCGGAGCAGACCGTACTGGTGAAAATCAAGGCGACAATATTGGACACGGGAACCATGGACAGCAATGTAGAAGTCATCACAAGTTCGGGCGATCCGGCTTTTGATCAGGCCGTTATTGATTCTCTGCAAAAATCGGTATTTACCCCCGCCTATACGGAAGACCGCCAGGCAATTTCCAGTTCAATTGTCCTCCCGCTCAATGTTAAAGTAGAAAAATATGTACCGGTAGAACCGCCCGCCCGCCAGCCTGACCAGGAAAACGCTTCCGTTCAGACATCGCCCTGACGGATTCCCGGAAACGACGCCCCCGTCCTCTTAACAACCTTTTGGGTGTCACGTTTTTATGTGTACCTGAATAGAATACATCAGGATAGAATGATATCCTGATGTATTCCGGTTTTGAAGATACCTGCACTGCCGGATTTGATTTCACCGGCCACCATTGGGTTTAGCGGTCATCTACCAGCAGCCCCTCCGCGGCTAACGCGGATACAACGTCCCCCTTTTTTACCAGGCAAGAGGCCTATTATACCATATGCCTCTTGCCGTTTATTATATCTGATAGTCATAAACCGGCTTATGGCATCTGACAGCCTGGCCGGCGGTGCTTTCAACCAGCCGCCCTTTGTCCAGGGCCAGTCTGCCGTTAACCAATACATAGTCGATTCCTTCCGGTTTGGCATTGGGCAGGCCAAATTCGGCCTTGTCCATAATGGTCTTCATATCAAAGACGACTAAATCGGCATCCATGCCGGCCCGGAGCCGGCCCTTGGCAGGAAAACCCAGCGTCTCCGCCGGCAAAAGCGTAGCTTTACGCACAGCCTCCATAATGGTCAGTTCGTACCGTTCGCCAACCATTTGCCGGAAATAGCGGGGGAAACTGCCGGCAATTTGCGGGTGACCCTCGCCCGGCGCATAAGGCCCGGTGTCAGTGGAAGGCATTCCGTAGGGATGGCTGAGCGCCAGATAGATTTCTTCTTCCACGCCGGTAAACACGACCACCGCCGTATGCGGGGCCGTCGTTCTAAGCTCGCGGTAGATGTCCATGGTTAGACGCCGGCCGTTGTATTTTCCGGTAATCACCAGGATGTCCTCCAGCCGCCAGCCATTGACAGCCATTGAATCCTCATCAAACAGTACCGCCCCGATATGGGTGGCCCACTGGGTGTACATGCCGCTGTCAAACCGGATATCCAACCCGTCCGCTCTGGCCCGGTTAATGACAGCCAAAGCCTCGTCAACCACCCCGGTGCCATATTGATAAACCAAATGCGATATTTGAATCCGGGCTCCGGTTTGCCGGGCAATGTCAACCGCCTCTACCAGCGAATACATATCAATTCCGGTACGCATTCTGGTATCTACGGCTACAATCCGGCCATAACGGGCCGCCAGCCTGCTCAAATGATACACTTCTTCATTTGAACTGCCCGGCGCATAGGCCAGTCCCAGGGACAATCCGCAGGCCCCGGCTTCAAACGCCTTTTCCACCATAGCTTCCATCCGGCTCAATTGCTGAGGGGTAGCAGGCTTAAGAGGATCAACTGCGCCAACAGTTTCCCGTAAACTGATCGAATGGCCGATCATTTCAGCCTGATTAATGATAAAGCCATTTTTTTCATGAGCGCTGAAAAACGCCTCGACATCCAGCGGGCTAAAGCCGCAGTTGCCGCCAATGGTGGTCGTTATCCCCTGGCGCAGGGACAGTTCACCGCAATAGGCGTCAAGGTCAACGTGACCGTGAATGTCGATGAATCCCGGCGCAACAATACGGCCGGCCGCATTAATTTCCTGCTTGCCGCAAATTTCGCTCTGCGTTACCGCCGCAATTTTGCCTGCCTGAATCCCGACACTGCCGGTACGCCTGGTCAGTGCTTCCGGGTCAATCAGTATTCCATCCTTGATCACGATATCAAACATGTCTGCATTCTCCATCTATATCTTTTTCTAGTACCGCGCGTCATTACTGCACCACCCCTGAATGCCAGGCGATGATGTCAATATGTATTCAACCATGAAAAAATGAAAACCTGCAAAGCTGCTGATTTTTTTGCAAATTTTAATGATAGCTGCCGGAAAACCGGCCGGCCGGTTGCATCTCCCGGAGCGAGCTATTAAAATAATGATAGATACTTCTCCAAGGAGGAACGCTATGGATTACACCTGGGAGCCTTTATTAGCCAATTTCCGGCAACAGCTTGACTATCTGCTAAGCTACGGCCATTTGCACCGCTTAGTCTTATCCATCGTGATTTTGGCCGCATTCTGGCTGCTGCGCAAGCGGTTTGCCGATTACACCGTATATCTTCTGGCAAAAATGACCAGCAACGAGCGGGTGGATACGCAGAGTTATTTGTCAACAGCCTGCCGTCGCCCGGCCATGAATATCATGGCCATGCTGGGCTTGTATTTTGCCGCCAAGAATTACCTGCCGCTCGGTTATGAACCGTTGCTCAACCGCATACTCAGTTCATTCATTGTGGTTTTCCTGACCCAGGGTCTTCACGGCCTGATTAAAATCTACGGCGACGATACCGCCGAACTGGAACGCCTGCTTGGCGCCAGCGTTGATAAAATCCTGATTCCCTTCTTCTCCAAGGTCATCCGGTTTTTAATTGTTGCCCTGGCCTTTGTGGTTGTCGCCAGCAACTGGGGCTATGATGTCAACGGTTTTATCGCCGGGCTGGGCTTGGGCGGGCTGGCGTTTGCCCTGGCGGCCAAAGATATGCTGGCCAATATTTTTTCCGGGATTGTCATTATTACCGATAAGCCTTTTGGGATTGGCGACTGGATTAAAACCCCCGACGTCGAAGGCACCATTGAAGACATCAACTTTCGCAGCACCAAAATTCGCACTTTTGAGCAGGCCCTGGTAACCGTGCCGAATGCCAGTCTGATCAACGCCCCGATTGTCAATTTTACCAAACGCAAGCTGCGCCGGATTACCTTTAACCTGAATGTCAGCTATGATACCCCCAGCCAAGCCTTGCAGCAATGCGTCAGCCGAATTCAGACGATGCTGGTCGATCATCCGGCCATTGATAATAAGATGATATTTGTTAAATTCGACACCTTTGGCGATAACTCCCTTACCATATTCCTCTATTTTTTTACCACAACCATTGTCTGGGAGGAATACTTAAACATTAAGCAGGAAGTCAATTTTCTGATTATGCAGATCCTGGAGGAAGAAGGCGTAGAAATTGCCATACCGCGAACCCGCAATTATTTTTCCTCACCTCTGGAAGTCATCCGGTCCGGCGGCGAAAAAACAGCGCAGCCGGAAAAAACGGAAGAAGCTTAACGCCGGCGGCGTTAAGCTTCTTCCATTTTCCAGAGTCCCCATCTGGCCCCGGCTGCCATTGCAGCCACCAGGCCAGGTTTCATGTAAAATTATCCTTTGTAAAATAAACAGCTCCAGCACAACTTCGCCGTCAGCATTTACCAGAATTGCCCCAAATGGCCTGTTGCCATGGTCTCCGGCCTGCTGCGAAACTCGTACCGCCGCCCGTAAATAATAAAGCGGTTCCTGCCAAGCAATGATTAATCACCTGCTCTCTAAACAATTGATAAACCGGATTGTAACAAATTGCAACGGCAAAATTCAGCTGAAAACTGACGCTTGCGCCAGGCTAAGTGCGCCGGTTTATGGAATATTGTTGACAGTATAATTTTCGTATGCTAGAATATTTGGTTATTTGATTTTTTGACGAAAATAGTGTATAATTAGTCTATATTACATTGAAAGGGGCGACTACATGTTTCAAATAGGCGATAAAATTTTTTATCCGATGCAGGGCGGCTGTGTAATTACAGCAATTGAAGAGCGGGATATCCTGGGTGAAACCAACCTATATTACATCATGAACATCCTTCATCGAAACATGCAAGTATCGATCCCTGTCGATAAAATTGAAACACTGGGAATACGTCCGATTGTCGAGCCCGATCTGCTGGACAACGTGCTAACAACGTTCCATAATGGCGAGACGGATACATCCTGCCGCGATAATCAACGTTACCGCCGGGATATAGTCAAACTAAAAAGTGGCGACATTTACGAAGGAGCCGAGGTTATCCGGGATTTAGTCAGAATTGCCAACCGCAAAAAGCTTGGGATAACCGATAAAAATATGCTGGATAACGCCCGGCAGATTCTGCTCAGCGAGGTTGTCCTTGTCAAGGATATTCCGTTAGAACAGGCATCTGACCTCCTGGATCAGGTAATCAACATGCACTAGTACTGATCAGGTACTAGTGTCGTCTAAATTAAAACTATTATTAAATTCCCGGTTCGCTAACAATTGGCTGCCCTGCCTGCAAGGTGAACAGCGCTCAGCTTGTTCACCTTTTTTATGTTTAAGTTCAGTTATCTTTGGCTGAACTTCTTTATTTCTCAAGGTCAAGCAGGATAATGTGCAAGTACAGCGAAGCACTATCACCATACATAAAATGCATACCGGTTCGTCATGCGGCCATGCAGGCCGCCCCGACTCCGAAGCTTTGTTCCCGTACGTTAGGGGCTTTGCTTGCGTGGTCTTATTTTTACTTTAAATCCGGGCGCCGTTCGCCCAAGACTTAAGGAGTGGTCAATCATTATGCATATGGCGGATGCTCTCATTTCACCGGTTGCCGGAGGAGCCATGTGGGCGGTAACAGCAGGCTTGACCGTTTATGCGGCCAACAGGGTAAAACAGGAACCTGACGAACAAAAGATTCCCCTGATGGGTGTTTTGGGCGCATTTGTATTCGCGGCCCAGATGATTAATTTTACCATACCTGGAACAGGCTCCAGCGGTCACATCGGGGGTGGGCTGTTGCTGGCGATCTTACTTGGCCCCCATGCCGCCTTTCTGACCATAGCCTCCATCCTGGCTGTGCAGGCGCTGCTTTTTGCCGATGGAGGTTTACTGGCGCTGGGGTGCAACATTTTCAACATGGGCTTTATCCCCTGTTATATTGCTTACCCCTTCATTTACCAGCCGCTGGCCGGCTCCAGCCCCTCGCCGGGCCGCCTGACCCGGGGCTCAGTTGCGGCAGCGGTAATCAGCCTGCAGCTGGGTGCATTCAGCGTAGTGCTGCAGACGCTCGTTTCAGGCATAACTGAATTGCCCTTTTCGGCCTTCGCTTTACTTATGCAGCCCATTCATCTGGCGATTGGGTTAATTGAGGGACTAGTAATCGCAGCGGTAGTGGGCTTTGTCTACCGGCAGTCTCCGGATATTCTTGCGGGAAATGACCGCCCCCTTGCGACCGCTCCCGCCCGAAAAGTTTTGCTGGTGTTACTGATCTTAACGGTAGTTGCCGCCGGCGCGCTATCCTGGTTTGCTTCCGTCAACCCCGACGGTTTGGAATGGTCAATTACCGCAACCAGCGGCCTGGAAGAATTAACGGCAACGAATGCTGTACATGGCTATCTGGCTGAAGTACAGCAAACCATCGCCTTTCTGCCAGACTATAATTTCAAGCCTGGGGACGTCGTGGCCGAGCCGGCCGCAGTTCAACCCGAGCAGACAGCCTGGCCGTCCGTCGATGCCGGAAAATCAGTTGCAGGCATTACCGGTTCGCTGATCACCCTTATTTTGGCCCTGACGATAGGCAAAGTCCTCCGTCTTGCGGCAAAACACTGAGCGTCAGCGGAAAATACAGGCTGCATTGCCCGCCTTGCAAGTTGTTTTCTGTGTGGTTTTCAGCCGCCCTGCCCAGCGCTCAATGAAAAGAGGCTTATTATGCTAAAGCTAGCAGCCCATTTGCTGGACTTACGCCAGCTTGATGAACTGGCCGCCCAGCAGACCTTTATTCACCGCCTGACCGGAAGCGCCAAAGTATTGACGACAATTGTTTTTGTCCTGGCGGTAACCTCTTTTTCCAAATATGAACTAAGCGGTCTGACGCCCTTCTTTTTTTATCCGATCATATTAATAAGCTTAGGAAATTTACCTTACAGCAGCATCCTGAAGCGACTGCTGGCCGCTGCCCCCTTCATCGTCGGTATCGGTTTATTTAACCCGCTGTTAGACCAGACTGCGCTCGCCGCCCTGGGCCCGGTTATCATCTCCGGCGGCTGGATTTCGTTTTTGTCCATTGTGCTAAAGCTGGCTCTGACTGTATCTGCAGCTTTGATCCTGGTGGCGACAACAGGCCTCAATTCCATTGGACTGGCTTTGCTGCGGCTGGGTGCGCCCAAGCCGCTCGTTGTCCAGCTGCTTTTTATGTACCGCTACCTGCAGGTGCTGATTGAAGAAGTCTATCGGCTTACCCTGGCCTATCAGCTGCGCGCGCCCGCTCGTAAAGGCATTCACTATCAGGCCTGGGGGTCACTGCCGGGGCAACTGCTGCTTAGGACGCTGGAACGGGCCAAGCGAATTTATCAGGCCATGCTGTGCCGGGGCTTTGATGGCGAAATCCGCCTGCTGCACACCGGAGTCTGGCAGCGCCGGGATACCCTGTATCTGGCGGGCTGGAGCTCCTTTTTCATCCTCTGCCGGTTTGCCAATATTCCGCAGGCTTTAGGCCGCTTACTGCTGGAGGTATTCAAATGAGCCATGGTGCAATTGACTTATCCGCCGTACATTATACTTATCCGGACGGCACAACGGCCTTAAATCAGCTCTCTTTGCATATTGAGCAGGGCGAATCGGTTGCCATTGTCGGCGCCAATGGCTCCGGGAAAACCACCCTGTTATCCCACCTGAACGGACTGCTGTCGCCGCAAAGCGGCGCGGTTGCGATCGGCGAATACACAGTAACCCCGGAAAACTTACCGCACATTCGCCGGCTGGTCGGCATGGTGTTTCAAAATCCTGATGACCAGCTCTTTATGCCAACCGTCTATGAGGATGTTGCTTTTGGGCCGCTTAACCTGGGACTATCTCCGGCCGAAACTGCGGCGCGGGTTACGGCGGCGCTTTCAGCCGTAGGCGCGCTAAGCTTAAAAGACCGGCCGGCCTACCGCCTGTCCGGCGGGCAGAAGCGGGCAGTAGCCGTTGCCGCAGTTCTCTCCATGGAGCCAGCCATTTTAGTGCTGGACGAACCGACGGCAGCGCTGGACCCGCTGGCCCGCCGTCAGTTGATCAACCTGCTGAAAACCTTTCGTCATACGAAAATAATTGCCACCCATGACCTTGAGCTGGCACTGGAGGTGTGTGAACGGACTGTTGTCATCGGCAAAGGAACGGTTCTTGCCGCCGGGCCAACCGGCGCGGTGTTCTCCGATAATGCCCTGCTACAGCAAGCCGGTCTGGAACAACCGCTGGCCCTGCGCCTCTGTCCGGTGTGCAAAACCCGATTTTTCTCTGACCGGCGCCGCGCTGCTTTACCGGACGATGCGCCCAGGCTCTAAGCCTGACATATTTTTGCGCCGCTGACTACAGTTTTTTGACCGGAGGTCATTTGGCGAATAGCTGACTTATCCATAAGGAGGGAACGGCCATTAAAAAATTAATGCAATTTTTCGGACAGCTCTTATTACTATGCCTGGTTTACTGGACTGGCAGCCAAATTGTCCTTTGGCTGCGCCTGCCGGTACCAGGCACCGTCGCCGGCATGCTGCTGCTCTTTGTTCTATTATCCGCCGGCATCATTAAACTACAGCACATTCAGCTGGCCACCGACTTTTTGTTAAAACATATGCTCTTTTTCTTTATTCCGATTGCTGTCGGGCTAATGAACTGGGGCGGCTTATTCCGGAGCAACGGCTTTATTCTGGCGGCAGCCATTATTGCCGGAGCGGCAGTGCCGTTTTTTGTCATTGGCCGCCTCGGCCAAAAAATGGCAGGGAGGAAAAGCCGATGCACCAGTTAACGACCGCTTTCACGATCATGATCACTATAGCCGCCTATTTCATTGGCCGCCAGGTCTTTGTCCGCTTTCACCATCCGCTGGCCAATGTGGTGCTTGTCAGCACGGCGCTGGTCATTAGCGTTTTGCTGGCCGCGGGCATACCTCATGCCGATTATGTACCGGGAATGGAAATCATGACCTATCTGCTGGGACCGGCTACCGTAGCGCTGGCCGTGCCGGTATATAAAAACCGGTTATTGCTGAAGAAATATGCCGGGCCAATCGTCGCCGGAGTAGTTTCCGGTTCACTGCTGTCGATTACCACTGCCATGCTGATTGTTAAACTGGGCGGCTTAAACGCAACGGTGATTGCCTCAATTGCGCCTAAATCAGCCACAATACCCTTTGCGGTTGAAGTGGCGGGAATGACTGGCGGCGATCCCTCCTTAGCGGCCGCTTTCGTGGTAGCTACCGGAACCTTCGGCTCCATCTTCGGCTTGACCCTGCTTACCGGTCTTAAGATCAGCAATCCCGCAATTCGCGGACTGGCGATGGGTACGGTATCCCACGGCCAGGGTGTGGCGATGGCGCTCACCGAAGGAGAACAACAAGGCTCGATGGCTGGCGTGGCAATGGCGCTGACCGGTATTTTCACCGCAATTGCCGCTCCTTTTCTCATTCCTTTTTTCTTGTAGCGGCCGGGACAAAGGCAATTTTTGCAAACGCGCGGCAAACGGCGAATTAGGCATTGACAAAAACCGCCCTGGCCTGCTATACTTCGTTTAAATAATAGTTAAATCATCAATGACTAGGAATAGTACACATTGCCGGAGAGTTCAGCGAGCCAATGACGGTGGAAGATTGGCACTGCTCAGCATGTCGAATGGACCTAATAGATACAGTCTGAGCCGCCGGCGGCGGGGTAGGCGCTGTCGGAGTTTCTCCACCGTTACAATGGAGGCGGATATCGGAAAATTTCCCGTATCTTGAAAGCCGGGCTGTGATCGATCATGGCTAACCAGGGTGGTACCGCGGGCTAAAACCTCGTCCCTATACTTTATAGGACGGGGTTTTTTTGTTTTTACTCAAGCAATAAGGAGGACGAATGCGATGAATCCCGAAAAGCCAACTTCGGAAATGAAAATTTATGAAAAAACCAAAGGCGGTTCCTATCGCTGGGTTACCATTACCACGTTACTACTGGCGATTGGTGCAATTTTGCATTTGGTCAGCCCCAGCATTGGCGGCATAACCCCCAACTGGACGATTGCCATGTACTGTATCGCCATTAATCTGACCAGACCGTCCACCGGCCAGGCCTTCGGCATTGGCCTGGTAGCGGCCGCAATCAACATTCCCACTTCCAAATCAGCTTTTCCGTACGGAAACTTATTAAGCGAACCGGTCGGCGCCATTGTCTGCAGTCTGCTGGTTGTCTTATTATCTGACTTCTCCATCGGAAAACTTAGCCTGAAGCCGGGCGTAATCGGATTTATCACTACCATCGCCAGTGGCCTGACCTTTATCACTACCCTGAAAATAGTGTTGTCGCTGCCCCTGCCGGTGTACCTGTATGCCATGCTGCCGGTTGTCTTGATGACAGCCGCGATCAATGGGATCATTACACAGCTCTTATACTTCCCAGCAAAAAAGCTGTTTGACGGAAAGGAAATCAATCATGCCGGCGATCAAAATAGAAAACTTTAGTTATGCTTATCATCATCCTCATAAAGTACTTGACAACATAAACATCACAGTTGATCAAGGCTCCTTTGCCGTAATTCTCGGTCCCAGCGGGGCTGGTAAAACCACACTCTGCCTGGCGCTGGCCGGAGCCGTCCCTCATTATTTCGGCGGCAGTCTGGCCGGCTCGGTATCGGTCAATGCCGTTTCAGCGGCGGACAGTACAATGCCCGAACTGGCGCAAACTGTCGGCAGTGTTTTACAGGACTATGAAGTACAGCTTGTGACAATGACGGTAGAGGAAGAAATTGCTTTTAGTTTAGAAAATCTGGGCCTGGAAGAGGAAAAAGTCCTTGCTTGCATCAGTCAAACACTGGCTACCGTCGGTCTTGCCGGTTACGAACAGGCTGAAGTCGCCTCATTGTCGGGCGGGCAAAAACAACGCCTGGCGATTGCCAGTGTGCTGGCTGCTGATCCGTCTATTCTGGTGCTGGATGAACCCGCTTCGGCCCTTGATCCGGAAGGAACGCGGGCGCTGTATAAATTACTGGATGAACTTAAGCGTCAGAAGGGTCTGACCATCATCGTCGTCGAGCATGATATCGCCCAGGTACTGCCTTACGCTGATCAATTCATTCTGCTGAATGACGGCAGGCTGATACAAGCCGGCTCCCCGGACGCAGTTTTGACCTACATGTGGACCAATGAGCTCACCCCGGAAGCTTTGCCGCCGCTTTGGCGTTTAAAATTAGCCCTGGAAGCGCAGACAGGCCTTCAACTGTCAGCCTGGCGGACTGAACAGTCGGCCATTGCGGAACTGTCAGCCTGCCTGAGTAAGAGAGGGGCCGCCAATGTTTGAATTACACGCCGTTGATTTTGGCTATAAAGCCCAGACCAGAGCGATCCGCAACGTATCTCTGGTCATCCGCCCCGGTGAGTTTCTGGCTGTAGCCGGACGCAACGGCAGCGGCAAAACTACGCTTACCCGGTTGCTGATGGCTTTAAAAAAACCGGTAAGCGGAGAAATTCTGTTTCAGGGAAAGAACACGCAACAATGTACTCCCGCCGACATGGCCCGCCATATCGGCTATGTGTTTCAACATCCGGACCGGCAGATATTCCGGGATACCGTCAGGGCTGAAGTGGGTTATGGCCCTGAACAGTTAGGCTATACGCCGCAGCAGATTGAGGCTTATGTCGGTGAAGCGCTGCAGGTTACCGGCCTGACCGGTTTGGCCGCGACTCATCCCTCCACACTTTCCCGAGGCCAGAAACAGCGTCTTGCCATTGCTTCCGCCTTGTCAATGCAGCCCGGGATGGTTATTCTTGATGAACCGACCAGCGGGCAGGATGCCCGGGAGCGCCGCCGGCTGCTGGAATTACTGAGCCGGCTGCATAGCCAGGGCAAAACCATTGTCCTGATCACCCATGATATGGATATCCTCGCCGCTTACGCCCAGAGAGTCATTGTCATGGCCCAGGGCAGCAAGGTTTTTGACGGCGTCACCGCCGAACTGTTTGCCGATGACCGGCTGCAGCAATGGGGGCTGTCTCAGCCGGCGGCGCTAACCATATCCCAGGCTTTGTCCGGTTTCGGCATCGCGCCGGCCTTTACCGTCAGTCAGCTTATTGATCAACTCGGCCCGCGCCTGGGGAGGAATTGAGCATGCCAAAATTCGCGCCTTTAACGAAGCTCCTATTTACTGTTTTTGTCACCCTTTGGTCAATTTTACTGCAATCGGTTCCGGCTTTGGCCCTGCTTATCATCGGCCAGTTTCTCCTGCTGCTATGTGCAAAAGTCGGTAAAACTGTTTATCGAGGCGTTGCCGGCTTAATCCTGTTTGCCGCCATACTGGCGGCTATACAGTACGGTTTAAGCGGCGATACTCATCTGGCAGTGGTTACAGCCCTCAAAATGGTCGCAATGACCCTGGTCTTTTTTATTCTTCTCGCCACCACCAGAATGCAGGATTTGTCGGTAGCGCTGGTTGCGCAATGCCGCGTTCCCCACGAGTACGCGTTTATGCTGACCGCCGCCCTCCGGTTTATTCCCGATTTCCTCAGTGAAAGCAAAGCCATCCAGGAAGCCCAGGCCTGCCGGGGTTATTCGCCGCACGGCAATCCGGTCAAAAGACTGCTTGCTTACGCAGCCATTGTCAAACCGCTGGTCCTGAAAGCTGTCAGCCGTTCGGAAACTATGGCCTTAAGCCTGGAACTGCGCGGGTTCGCCAACCGTAAAAGCTGCAGCTTTAAAAGCCGGGTACGGCTTTCCCCGCCGGACTACGCCGCACTGTTATGCATGGTCAGTCTAACGGTCAGCCTAATCGCCAGACAATTTTCTTAACCCTTGCACTCGAGTGCGGTAAAACAAGCGCAAATCCCGGTTGCGCTTAGGCAAATGAAAAGGTATAATCGTAGCAAAGAATAAGGGATGTCTAAAAATGCCGCAGCATTTCAGGACATCCCTTTAGCACCTAACCATACAAGGAGACTTAAGCCTATGAACAAAAAGGCTGTGAAATGGCTGTATCAAGAACTGCCTGAACTTGTCGCCAAAGGCGTACTAACACCGTCCAGCGCCGAAAGCCTGAAAAAACATTACGGACCGCTGGAGGAAACGTCAGGCGCCAGACGGGCGCTGCTGATTTTCGGCGTCATTGGCGTCATTTTGGTCGGGTTGGGCGTCATGTTAATTCTAGCCCACAATTGGCCCCAACTGACCAAAGGCGTCCGTTTGGCAATTGCGGCGGGCTTACTGGCCGCCGCTCAGCTTCTCGCCGGGCTGGCGCTGCATTACAAGCCGGACAGCCGCGTATGGCGGGAATGCACTGCTACGCTGCAGGCGTTGATGCTTGGCACGGCAATGGCGCTTGTCGGCCAGACGTACCACCTGACTGAGGACACGGCAATGTTTTTGCGCAACTGGCTGCTCCTGTCCCTGCCGCTGATCTATCTCCTGGAATCTGATGTTGTGGCCGGCTTATATCTGCTGGGAGTTGCCGCCTGGTCATCCGCCGGCCGGTATTCCCCGGAGCACCAGCTGGTCTGGCTGTTCCTGCTTCTGGCCATTCCCTATTGCCGGCGGCTGGTCCAAACCGCCCGTTATGCCAATACCACCATCAGCTTATTGTGGATGGCCAACCTTGTTTTTTACTTCTGCTTTATGACGGCTTGGGGAAGTTACTTCAGCGAATCGGCGTTTCTTATCTACAGTCTGTTATTTACCGTTAATTTTCTGCTGGGCCTTTTCTGGTTTAATTCCAGCCGTGAACGCTGGCGAATGCCGTTTCAGGCAATCGGCTTGACCGGCAGCTTAGCGTTAATCTATCTGCTGACCTTCAACAGCAGCTGGCGCTACCTGCACTGGGATATTTCCGGCGTCAGCCTGGCGGAGGGGTCCCTGATTCTAGTGCTGTCAATACTGGCGGCGGGCGGCAGTATCAGGCTGATCCGTCAGGCCGGCTGGCGTAAACTGCAATATTCCGTCGCCCCGCTGATCATCGGCGGCGCTTACCTGCTGCAGTTTTACCAGCCCGGCGGAATTGCCGCCACCGTTTTACTCAACTGCTATCTGCTGGCCCTCAGCATTAGTATGATTACTGCCGGGATACGCCGTTCCAGCCTGACCCGGGTCAATACCGGCCTGCTGCTTCTGGCGCTGCTTATTGCCGCCCGTTTTTTTGATATTGATTTCAGCTTTGTCGTCAGAGGGTTGGTTTTCGTCATACTGGGCATTGCCTTCCTGGTAACAAATCTGCTGATCGTACGCCGGAAAAAAAGTGAGGAGACAGTATGAAAAGGTTCAAACTGCGCTTCATTTTGCTTATTGGCCTCGCGGTCATTCAACTGGCTGCCCTGTTAGCTATGGCCTGGCACTGGGAAAACATCCTCCAAACCGGCCAGCGTTTTTATTGGGCCACCGCTCCGGTCGATCCTCATGATGCTTTTCGCGGACGCTATATTGACCTGAGTTTTAAAGACCCCGCCGGCCCCCTGCTTGATCCGGCCGCACTGAATTATGGCCAGACCGCCTATGCGATCGTTGCCGCAGATCAGAGCGGCCGGGCGGTCATTACCGGCGTAAGCGCCGTTCGTCCGTCCGCAGCGCCGTATGTCAAAGTAACTGTTCGCTATACCCAGGGCGGCGACGTCCATGTTGACCTGCCGTTTAAACGTTATTATCTGCCTGAAGACAGCGCACCGGCCGCTGAAACCGCTTACCGGAAGCGCGCCGTACAAACAGGCGTGGCCGCCGTCCGCCTAAAGAACGGCTACGGCGTCGTCGAAGAGCTGTACATCGAGCATCAGCCGCTTGCCGATTATCTGCAAAATTCCCGGCCTTAACACATAGCTTGCATTTCCCTACCGTGCTTGAATGATAAAAGCAGTAAATTTCTTCAGCAAGTTTACGCATTTCTTCCCTCATGGCTTCGGGTTCAAGGCATACGCATTTATTGCCGAAAGCCAATAAATAACGGCAGGCTAAATCATCTATCGGCAAATGGATGTCAGCAATATAATATTTTGCTCCGTCCGGTATTAGACACGCTTCCCCGAAGCGGGCTATAATCATATCCCGGATTTCCTCATGGATGCGCAATTTAGCCGCGACCAATCTTTTGTCGTTAAAGACAACCGTATCCAGGCTTTCAGCAGGAAAATCGCGGATTTCAAAGGGTTGTTCCAGGATACCGATATTTTGCATTCTCAATAGCTTGAATGTTCTAAAATCGTTGCGTATCAGGCAATAGCCCTGAATGTACCAATCTTCACCTTTCAGCAACAGGCGGTAAGGCTCTATTTTCCGGTTGCTTTTTTGATTTCTAATATCCCGATAATCAAACCGCAAGCAAAACTGGTGCTCCAACGCTGTTTGTATTGTTTCAATCGTATCGGACAATCCTCCGGCCTGTAACCACGGAGCTATGTCAATTTTAATTTGGTTGGCGCGAAACTGAAACTCTTTTTGTTTGTCCGGCGGAATCATGCCCTTTACCTTGGCAAGGGTATTGACAATTGCATCACCCGGAATATTGCTTTGGATACTTCCCAGCCCCAACAGCAAAGTTGTGATGTCCGCTGTGGAAAATAGCCGCTTTTCCACTTTATATGTTTTCAGAATTTCCGCGCCGCCGCCCGGTCCGGCTGTCGCTAAAATTGGAATTCCCGCCTGATTTATGGATTCTAAATCCCGATAAATCGTGCGTGTTGAAACTTCAAACATTTGGGCTAAATCTTTTGCGCTGACTTTCTCACGCTCCAGCAAAATCATGATGATTGCTATTAGCCTGTCTATTTTCACATAATCACTTCTAACCTTGTTTTTTTATGTACAGCATAAATCATTGACATATAGGTGTCAATGATTAGGCGTTATACTGAAAAAAAAACAGGAGTGATGCCAAATGAATGAAACAGTAAGAACAGCAACGGAAACACTGCGGGAGCAAATCGGGCAAGATAAAATTATGGTGCTTGCCACTAGAAACGGCGATGGTGTAGCCGCCCGGACTGTAAATATTTATACTTACGGCGGATGTTTTTATTTCATCACGGAAGCTGACTCAAATAAATATACACAAATCAGTCAAAATGCGCAGGTTGCTTTGAGTATCGACGCTATCCAGATTACAGGCTGCGCCACACTGCTTGAGCATCCTTGCAGCGCGTCAAATAAGCTGATCGCCGCTTTTGTGGAAAAGCAGCTCCCGCAACAATTCGCCCGTTATGCGGCGGAGCCAGTTATGCGGCTGATACGGGTAAACCCTGTTTCCGCCAGCTTTATTCTGTTGGAAACAGGCGCGGGATATGTGATTGACTTTGCAAAAAACACGGCGATTCCAATTCAGCATGAAATGCAGGTTTAGCTGTGGAAACAATACAACTGCTGACTTATTTAGCTGATTTGGCAAACAACAACCGGGAATGGTATCATCAACACAAAGAAGCAAAGAAAGCGGCAACCGCTGTATTTGAACATATTGTGCTGGAATTAACTCAACGAATCGGTGTTTGGGAAAATATGTTCTTAGCTCATCCCCCCAAGAATTGATTTTCAGACTGAACCGCGATATTAGATTCAGCAGTGATAAAAAGCCTTACAATCCCGCTTTCAGAGCACACCTATCCCCTTGGGGAAAACCGTTTATTCCTTTAGGCTATTATCTTTGTATCCGACCGGGTGAACAGTCTTTTGTCGCTGGCGGACTTTATGGCTCCGGTTGGCAAGAAGCCGCCAACCGAGTACGGGACTACATTGCAGACCACGGCAATGAATTCGAAAAAATCGTGACAGGAAATGCATTTACCAAATATTTTACAGTCCTGGGGGAAAAGCTAAAACGCGTTCCAAAGGGTAATGATATAGACCACCCCCAGGCCGAGTATTTGAAGCATAAAAGTTGGTATGCTCAAAGCTTCATAGCCGATAAGACGGTGTTGACTGCTGAACGTTTCTATGACATTGTAATTGAAAAATACCGTGCGCTTAAACCTTTTAAGGATTATTTAAATAAGGCTTTAGAATGTTATCAGATACCGAAACGGTAGAATAAATTTTATACAAACCAAGTCAAAAATACCCGTTAGCTGGCTACCGACTTAGCCCCCAAAAACAATCAGGCTGTTTCGACCTTGGGCAGGTCGAAACAGCCTGATTGTTTTTCAGCCGGGTTTTAAGGCTTAACGGAAGCCTTAAACATTTGCCGGCCATCTTTCATTTCAATGATAACTGCGCTTTTTACCGCATCGTGACTGGCATTGAGCGTGGTCAGGCCGGTAATGGCCGGGTAATCCTTGGTGTCAGCCAGCGCATCCCGGATTTTTTCCGGTTCAACGCTATTGGCCCGCTTGATGGCGTCAATCAGTACATTGGCGGCGTCATACCCCAGTACCGCCAGCGCGTCCGGCGTTTGCCCGTATTCTTTTTTATAAGCGTCGACAAAAGCCTGCGAAGCCGGGCTGGTATCTTCTACCGAGTAGTGGTTGGTAAAATACGTATTGTTCAGCGCCGGCGCCGTTGCGACCTCCAGCAGCTTGGGCGAATCCCAGCCGTCGCCGCCCACAATTGGCGCAGTAATCCCCAGTTCCCGGGCCTGTCTGACAATTTTGCCCACTTCTTCATAATAACCCGGTACATAAATGATTTCAGGCTCCAGTGCCTTTACCTTAGTTAAAACCGTTTTAAAATCCTGATCTTTTTGCAGATAGGCCTCTTCAGCCAGAATTCTGCCGCCGCCTTTGGCAAAGGCTTCTTTAAAGAAAGCCGCCAGTCCCTTGCTGTAATCACTGCTGTTGTCCACCAGTATGGCGGCTTTGGTTAATTGCAGGGTATTCAGCACGAAATTTGCGCCAACCGTCCCTTGAAACGGATCAATAAAGCAAACCCGGAAAGTATATTGTTTGACCGCTCCGCTTGTTTCATCCACAGTTACCTTGGGATTTGTTGCCCCAACCGCCAAAAAGGGCACTTTAACGGCTTCAGCCACACTTGAGGCGGCAATGGCATTGGAGCTGGCGAAAACGCCGGTTACAGCCACCGCCTGATCCTGAGTTGCCAGCTTGGTCATGGCGTTTGCCGATTCGGACGGCTCACTTTTGTTGTCGGCAATCACCGCCTGCAATTGCCTGCCCAGAACGCCGCCCCGGGCATTGGCCTCTTTAATTGCCAGTTTGGCCCCATTGGCGGAGGATGTTCCCAAAGTTGCATTGCCGCCGGTAAGTTCGTTCAGCAGGCCGATCTTAATGTCATTTGAGCCTGCGCTGCCGCAGCCTGCCAGCATTGCCGCGATTAGTACGGCCAGCAGCAATGCTGTCACCAATGTAAAATAGTTTTTTCTCATGTAAAGCTCTCCCCCCATGTTCAAAGTTGACTTCTCTTTTTGCACCGCTGTAAAAAAATTGCACGAACTGTCAGCAATACAAAGCAAAAAGTCAAATCATACGATTTGACTCAGAAGAACAACAAAGAGGTCCATCAACAAATTGGATCTGTGACGCAACCGCAATGCTCTGTCCTTTTGCCTGAGAGTTTCAACGGTTATTATCCATAACCGCTTTGCACCTTCGGCGCCCTGCTGACAGGGGCTCTCCAGAGTTCCATCCGTTTACGGTTATAACCAAAAACTGCTCAAAACCAAGCGCTTTATCGCATTTCCGCAAACTTCATATGGACACTGTATTAAATTTTTAGTACGTTTATATCTTAACGGCAATTCTGCGAATTGTCAAGTAATCCTGACAAAATTAACCTCCAGCACCCCGCCCCTTCCTTACGCTGCTTTGTTCCCTGCACCGCACTGCCTGTAAATTGGGCCGGTACTGTATCGGCAGGAGGAAAATGGAATACAGGTAAGAATAGTTTAAGGAGAATGAATTTTACGCAAAGGAGAGTGTGTTTATGCTTCGCTTTTTTACCCGTATCTTACCGGGCATCATTATTTGCCTGACCTTACTTGCCGGGCAAGCTTCGGCCGCCGCCGGGGAAAGTATTCTGCTGCAAAAGGATACCGACTTGCATCCGCAAGGCTGGAGTGTGGGCAAATTTATCAAGTTCAAAAAAGACTCTGTGGCTGTGTTGAATCAGACGGGGGAAGTTATTTCAGGAACGCTGGATAAAAATACTTTTTTACAGCCCCGTGGCTGGAACAGGGTAATTAACGATTATTACTACACCACTGTCCGCACCGACATTGGCCCATTCCTGCATCGCTACTACCATCCGTTTATCAGTCGTGAATATAACGTAACCATTCCCGGCTACGGTCATTTGCTGTATAAAGGAGGCGCCGCCGTAACTTTCAGCGAACAGGGCGATGTCCTTTCAGGGACACTGGCGGATAAGGCCACTATCCGCCTGGGCGACAATAAATACGGTTTTGTAACCTTCAAAAGCAATACCCTGCTCGAATTTTATCCCTCCGGCGCCGTAAAAACCGGAGTACTGGAGGAAGACACTTACCTGCGGCCGGTTAACTGGCGGCTGCTGACCGGCGAGGAGCATTCAGCCGGCTATATCAAATTTAGTAAAGGCCGGCAGCTTAGTTTTAATGAAGACGGCGAGGTACTTACCGGCGCCATTAAGGATAAGGCAACCCTGCCGGCCAAAGATGGTTCACAGCAAATTTTCCCGGCCGGCTCGACCATTGATTTTGCTGAAGTTTGCATAATACCGCCAAAACAGGCAAAAACTGATTAACGTCAATGCTTCACTGCAAGCGCCGGTTCACTGCTCTGTCTTTATAGCGCAGCCGACCGGCCAGCATTTTGGGAACACACTGCCGTTACCAGTAAGTCTCACTTGATAAGGGGTGCATTTATGCCTGCTAAATGGGTAACCTTTTTCACAATATTTCTGGCAATATACAGCTTGGCCAATCTCTATGCAGCCTGGCGGGGCTGGCAGACTCTGCACCTGTATTATCCGGCCTTGAACTTAAGCTGGTATGTATTGCTGTGCTTATTTCTGACCCTTGCCTATCCCTTAGGACGGTTTGGGGAATCGCTGCTGCCGCTTGGGCTGATTAACAAATTAACCATCATTGGTTCCTACTGGTTCGGGATGATCTATTATCTGTTTTTGCTGACCATACTGCTTGATCTTTGTTCATGGGCAGCCGGATTCGCCGGATTCGCCGGCGCCAGTCATTGGCGCACCGCCGTCGGCATGCCGCTGGTGCTGGCCGCGGCAACCAGTTTATTAATTTATGGGATCTATAATGCCAACCACCCGGTTATCCGGAATTACGAAGTCACCATCCATAAGCCCTCGCCCCGGTCTTCACTGCACGTGGTAATGGTATCGGACATCCACCTGGGGAAAATCGTGACCACGGCGCGGCTGCATGATTTGATCAAGCGCATCAATGCCCTGCAGCCTGAGCTGGTATTACTGCCCGGCGATATCATTGATGAAGATGTCGACCTGTTTGCCGACAAGCGGATGGCCGATGCTTTTACCCGGCTTAACCCGCCGTTGGGAACATACGCTGTGCTGGGCAATCATGAATATATTGGCGGCAAATCAGAAGCCGCCATCATTGAATTACAACGTGGCGGAATAAAAGTGCTGCGTGATGCCGCAGTTAAAATTGATGATAGTTTTTATCTGGCGGGACGCGATGACTATTCCCGGCATCGTTTCGCCGGTCTGACCAGAGCTCCGTTAGCCGCCATTATGCAGGAGGTGGATACCGCTCTTCCGGTCATCCTGCTGGATCACCAGCCGGCGGATCTGGCGGAAGCTGAAGCCGCCAACGTCGACCTGCAGTTATCAGGACATACCCACCGGGGACAAATGTTTCCCAATCATTTGATCACCCAGGCTGTCTATGAAGTGGACTGGGGCTATTTGCGCAAAAATAGGCTGCAAGTAATTGTTTCCTGCGGTTACGGTACCTGGGGACCGCCCATCCGGATCGGCAATCAGCCTGAAATTGTGAATCTTATCATTCATTTTAACCCTAAAGAGGCGCCATAATCCGGCTGATCCCGGCACCGCCTCGTTGCGCGAGGTCAATGATCTGCCCGTCAGCCGTTCTGACAATCGGCAGGTAGGAACCATTGGGATGAAAGAAGATTACTTCAGCTTCCCGGCCGTCCAGCAGCAAAACCCGGTTATTCAGCAAGCTGTCTTTTACCTGACCGACGAACGTACGGCAAATTGCGGTATCCAGTTTGCCCAGCATTTTGTAAGCCAGCGTATCCAGTACCGGAAACGGATTGGCGTACTCCCCGCTGTAGGCCTGCACATGAAAGGTGTCGGCAATGGCAATGATTTTGGCGTAGGGATGTATTTTAAAACCTTTGACGGCAGTGGGAAACCCGCTGCCGTCAATGCATTCCCGGTGCTGCACCACGCCGAGGATAACTTCACCGGGTATGCCGTTTAATTTCTTTAACAGAGCGGCTGCCTCAGCCAGATGTGTACGGGGGTCATTTTTTTTGCCTCCCGCCAGACTGCCGACGTCATGCAGCAGTCCAGCCAGCGCCACCCCTCGAATATCCTGTTCACTCCACTTCAATTTGCGGGCAATGTTTCCGGCCAGATAGGCCACCATCACCGAATGCCGTGAAACGAAATCCGCCAATTTGTAGTCGCTGATCAACAAATGATTAAGACCTGCCAGACTGTTATTTTGGATAGAGGAATGTATTTGACCGGCTGCATCTTTTAGCGACGACAAGGGAATAAGCTTTTGCTTTTGAATAATCTCAAACGTTTGCGCAACATGGGTAACCAGAGAATCAAATTCCTGAACAAACTTTACATACTCGCAAGCGCCGGTCTTTTGCCCTCCGTCCGGGGCTGTATCCTCTGCCGGTTCGGCGCCTGGCTCAGGTTCGGCCTCGCCGGCGGCCGGCGCTTCCTCCCTGTCATCAATAAACACCTGCTTTACATCCCAGGTTGTTAACAGGGAAATGTGACGCTGCGTCAATACTACATTTTTTCCCAGCAGAACCTTGCCGCTGACTGAAATAACCGCATCGGCAAGCACCAGGCCTGGTTCCAGATCTGTTACCGCTATCATTTTTGTTGCCATCATTCATGCCCCCTGTCGCAACCGGCTCCCCACTCTCCAGCGGATATTTCTTCGGTGTATTTGACCATCATTATACAATTTAAAGGCCTGTTTTACAATCTAACCATAGTCCTATTAAGCATCCCTGTCCCCAGTCATAAGTCCTAGTACCTGATCAGGTACCAGCCCCCGGGATTGCCAGACAGCTCTTACGGTCACTTCCCTTGGACCAAATGATCGTAAGAGCTGTCTGGCCGTTACCCGTTCTAATTTTTCATACATTCCAAAAATACTTGTAAAGCTTGACGCTGCGCTGTCGTTAAGGCTTTGATCGTGTCGAGAAGCCGCTTTAGATCCGGCTCCAGCTCGGGCTGAACACTGGAGAAAAAATTGCTTAAGGATAAGCCCAGCGCTGTAACAATACGCTCTAGCACTTCAAAGGTCGGCGAATTAATCCCGGCTTCAATCCGGCTCAGAGAGCTTTGCGATATGCCGGCTTTTTTGGCTAATAAATTGATACTCATATTTTGCTTTTCCCGGTTGCTTCTGATAATTTGACTAATATCCAAAGTATCACCTGCCTAAATAATTGCAAATTATTATGCTTATTTGCATTATACACTAGATTTTTTTAATTAAATATTATGCAAAGATGCATTGACATTTAATGTATAAAAGCATAAAATAATTATGATTAAACGCATAGGATGTGAGATCATTGGACCTTGGACATAATATTTTGCGTTTACGGGAACGAAAAAAGATGACGCAGCAAGCATTGGAACGTGCCGCCAGAGTTCCCCAGTCCTCCATATCGCGCATTGAAAAAGGAACGCTTGGCAACCCTGGTATCGAAACAGTCAAGCGGATAGCCACAGCCTTAGAGGTCACGGTAAACGATTTACTGGAAGATTCGTCTTCCGGCGGTCCTTCCCCGGCAACCTGAATATCCTGTCAGACATTATTATGATTCACAGATTGAGCTTTTATTAGAAGCTAAACAAGCAAATACGCTGTCAAGCTGAATGACATAAAGTGGTGAAATTGCACGAAAAACATGCCATCAAGGCATGTTTTTCGCATAATCCCGCTTCTCAGTGCCTTCGCAAGGTTAGATGTTTCAAACAACATAGATTTTTTGCACTGCAGGCGCCGGCAACGAAGCCGTGCGGGAAAATGTGTTGTTTAACCTAATATTTTACTTTGTCAAGGCCCTCAGCCGCCGTTCAGCTAATATATACAAGGAGATGGGTTAAATGAAACTCACAGGGAAAATGGTGTCCAGCTTTATCGCAGTAGTGCTGGTGGCTTCAATTGGCTTTATCTATATGAGCCGTGAAATAGACGCCATTGCCGAGACCGCCGAAACATTCAAAACCACCGACCTGCCGCGTCTGGCTCTGAGCAATGATATTGCCCTCAGGGCAACAGGACAGGTGGCCAGCATGAGAGGATATTGGATCAGCCGCGACGAATCGATGCTGAAAGAATATCACAAACTGAAAGAGCTTAACATCCAGGCTGAAAATGAACTTATCGAAAAATCAGGTACAGAAGCCGCCAGACAGCTGGCAGGCGAGCTCAAGACGGCCAACGAGCAGTACTCCGCCCTGGTGGAAAACAAAATACTGCCGCTGCTGCAGTCCGGCAACACCGAGGAAGCTACCCGGAACATGCTGAATGAGGTGACGCCGGCCGCCAATGCATTGCAGAAAAAAGTCAACGAAGCGAAAGAGTTTCGGAATGCAGCAATAGACAAGTCGATCGACAACATTCTCAATTCAGCCAGAACGGCTCAGAACGCCTCGGTCATAGCGGCATTAGTGTCGGCATTATTGGGTATTGCCATCGGCTTTTTTTCGGCCCGCAACATAGCCTCCCCCGTAAAACAGATGGCCCAGGCAGCGGAGAAGCTGGCTTTAGGTGATTTAACCATCGAAATCCAGCCGCAAAGCAAAGATGAAGTCGGACAACTGGCCTCATCCTTCGCCACTGCTGTAACCAATCTGCGCAATCTGGTCCGGCAGGTGTCCGCCAACGCTGAACAGGTTGCCGCCTCCTCCGAAGAACTGACAGCCAGCGCCGACCAGTCCGCGCAGGCTGCTAATCAGATTGCAGCCTCAATTACCGATGTGGCCAGAGGCGCTGAAGAACAACTGACTGCCGCCAACGAAACCTCGGCGGTTGTCGAACAGACAACCGCCGGCCTGCAGCAAATAGCCTCCAGCACCAATCAGGTGACGGCGAAGTCCGCCGAAGCCGCCAGGCAGGCCGCAACCGGCGGCGAGGCCGTAGCAAAAGCGGTCAGTCAAATGGCCGAGATCGAAAAATCGGTGCAGGCTGTTGCCGGAACAGTAGACAAGCTAAGTGCGCAGTCCCAGGAGATTGGCACGATTGTTGACACCATTGCCGGAATCGCCGGACAAACCAACCTGCTGGCTCTCAATGCAGCCATTGAGGCTGCCCGCGCCGGCGAGCAGGGCCGGGGTTTTGCCGTCGTAGCCGAGGAAGTCCGGAAATTAGCGGAACAGTCGGAAGAAGCGGCCAAACAAATTGCCGCCCTGATCAGTGAAATTCAGCAGGATACCGCCCAAGCCGTGACTGCAATGAACGAAGGCTCGCATGAAGTCAAACTGGGAACCGAAGTTGTCAACATGGCCGGGGTATCCTTCCGCCAAATCAACGAACTGGTTGACCAGGTATCCGATCAGGTTAAGGAAATATCAGCCGCAATTGACCAAATGGCGCAGGGCAGCCAGCAAATGGTAAATTCGGTGAAGAAAATCGATGATCTCAGTAAAAATGCCAGCGGTGAAGCCCAGTCGGTTTCCGCGGCCACCGAAGAACAGTCAGCCTCTATGCAGGAAGTGGCTTCGGCCAGCCAGTCTCTGGCCAAACTGGCCGAAGATATGCAAATAGCCGTCCGGCAATTTAAATTGTAAAGCTGCCGGAACAGTAGGAGCGACAGTAGGGGTGTCTCTATCTGCAAAAGCAGTGAAAGACACCCCTGTTTTGGTTATGGCTGACAATCGCCTTGCGATACGCTCCGGCTAATCACCAATCATGACAATCCCGGCTCCTGAGCCGGACGGCAAGCCTTTATACCATTCCATTTTTTAGCGCTTAACCCGGACGGTTTAAAATCAGCGGAATGCTTATACTATACTCAATCAAACTTTTACTTGAGGATAATGGTTATGGCAAAAATCCCCTGGTTAATCTTGCTCCTGCTGGTGGGAGTAACTCTGGCGGCCAAGCCGCTTATCCGCTATATTGCGCAGGTGGTTACCAACCTTGTTATGTCAAAACTGCTGACCGAGCAATACAGTCAAAACGTAGCCGAGCTATTGCCGTCGTTAAAGCGTTTTTCGCTGCTCAATCTGCTTGAACTCAGTTTAAGGGCGGAAAACGGCAAGGTTCTGACAAGACCGATCGGCCCGGTTAAACATTTTGCCGGTTACGATCAGCTGATGTTTTCACCCCGGCAAATGACCAAATTGCCATTGCCCGAAAGCGCCGGAATTGATCTCTCAGTTACCCTTGGCCCCAAGGCCCAAAAGCCTTTAACGATCCAAATACCGCTGATGATCAGCGCAATGGCGTACGGGCTGGCGCTGAGCGAGGAAGCTAAGCTGGCTTTAGCCAAGGCCGCTAAGGCCTTAAAAACCGCCACCAATTCCGGAGAAGGGCCTTTTTTGCCGGAGGAGCCGCTGGAAACCGATAAGTTTATTTTGCAAATATGCCGTTGGTCCTGGGGAGCGCGAACCGATGAGCAAATCGGGTTGGCCGATATGCTGGAGATTCAAATGGGCCAGGGAGCCGATATCGGAACCAGCCGCATTGAGGCGCAGGAGCTGGAAGGCCGCGCCCGGATACTGGGCGGCCTTGCGCCCGGCCAACCGGCTATCTCACTGCCTGCGCCGCCGGAAGTCAAAACTTCCGCCGACTGGCCGGAGTTTATAAAAAAGCTGCGCCAACGCGCTAATGGAATTCCCCTTGCCCTGAAACTGATGGCAACAGACCACCTGGAAGAAGAATTGACCGCCGCGGTCGATTTGGGCTTTGATGTCATTGTTATCGACGGCGCCGAGGCTGGAACGCACGCAACTGCGCCCATCAAGCAAGATGACTTTGGCATACCCGGCATCCATGCATTAATGCGCGCGAAACGTTTTTTACAAGGTACTTCCGTCAGCCTAGTGATTTCAGGCGGTTTTTTTACGCCGGGTCAATGCCTTAAAGCGCTGGCCCTGGGCGCTGACGCTATTTATCTGGCAACCGTTCCCCTGATGGCCTTAGGCCACAACCAAGTGCAAAAAGTTATTCCCTGGAAGCCGCCGACCACCTTAGTCTATTATCATTCCCCCGCCAAAACAGAACTTGATATTGATCAGGCTGCGGCCTGCGTCGCTAATGTATTGACCGCAATGACGCTGGAAATGGAGGAAGCCATGCGCGCACTGGGCAAGTCATCGTTGCGGGAACTGAGTCCGGACGACCTTGTTGCTTTGGATTGCCGGACTGCCGAAATTACCGGCGTAAAACCGGTATCAGCTCCCGCCGCTCTGCCTGGCGCCGAAAGCCTCCGGCAATCGCTGAATCAATTGCGGGGCCTGCTCAGTCTGGCTCATCGTCTGGCGGGCTTTATGGAATCGATATTGGCTGAACTGTGTTACAACCAGGACTTACCCCGGGTTCACCTGCTGAGAAATCAGTACCGGCTGCTGGCTGAAGAAAAGAAGGCGTTAACGGTCAGGAGGCTGTAAGCATCCAATGCTTACAGCCTCCTTTGGTTTAGCCCTGGTCGTCTGACCGCAGGACAGTATAAACGCTTAAGCTCCCTGGCGGCCATGATACAAGCACCAAGGTTCTTCAGCCATATAATCATCCTCATGATAATAGGCCGCTCTGGCCCGGCAGCCGCCGCACAGCCGCTTATACTCACAGGCCCCGCAGCCGCCCTGATACTCCAGCGTCCGCAGCTTTTGCAGCACTTCATTGTTGCGCCAGATCTCATCAAATGGCGTATCTCTGACATCGCCCAGCGGTATATTCAAATAAGCGCAAGGCTGAACCTGGCCCCTCGGACTGATGATACAATAGGCCGTACCGGCCAGACAGCCCCGGCCAAACCTAAGCTTCATTCCCATTTGCCTGGCAATACGCATAAACTGCGGCGCACAGGTAGGTTTTAGTTCAATATCGACTTGCTGCTGTTTTTTTAGAATTCTGGTCAGCGTCTCTTCATAGGCCTGGGCCCGCAATGACTCTGTTTCAATCGAAACAGCCCTGCCTGTAGGCACTAAGAAGAAAAAATGATGGGCGACCGCCCCCTCAGCCACGGCAAAATCAGTAATATTTTCAATTTCCTGCACATTCCAGTCCATAATCGTCGTATGAATCTGAAAAGGCAGGCCGGCCTGCCGGCAATTGCGCATTCCCCGCACCGCTCCTTCCCAGGCCCCGGGAAACCGGCGAAATTCATTATGTTTTTGCACATTCAGAGAATCAAGCGATATTCCCATGCCCATTGCCCCGGCAGCCTTCAGATCCCGCGCCAGCTCAACGGTAATCAACGTGCCGTTGGTGCCGAAAACAGGCCGTAAACCCAGCTTTGCGGCATACTGGACCAATTCTACGATATCCGGACGGGTTAACGGTTCACCGCCGCTAAAAATCATAATTTTAAAGCCGGCTTTAGCAATTTGTTCCAGCAAGGTCTTGGCCTCAGCGGTATTCAGTTCCTCCTCCGCCCGGCAGCCGGCATCCCGGTAGCAGTGATCGCAATACATATTACAGGCATTCGTTGTATTCCAGGAAATAATCATTTGTCATTCTCCTCGCGCTCCATTTCTATTTAACCAGGCCAATTTCCTCATCAGTCAGATAGCAGGCCGGATCGGATTCCCAAAAGTCTCCGGTAACAGTCTCAGCCCTCGTACGAAAATTGCCATTGCAGTTATTGAGATACTTACAAACGGCGCAGCGGCCTTTAAGCAAAGACTTCCGGTCTTTCAGCCCTGCTAAAATAGGGTGGGCCGGATCTGTCCAAATATCACCGAATTTGCGCTCCCGGACATTGCCAAAGGTATGATGCTGTGTAAACTGGTCGGGATGGACAAAGCCGTTCGGGTCAACTTCAGCAAAAGCAATACCGGATCGATTGCCGCCATTAAGGGAAATCAGCGATTTGACCTGCTCGGCCAGCGCAGTATTGTTTTCCTGCAGCGCTTTTAAATATATGTAAACACCGTCGCAATGATTATCAACTGTTAGGATTTCCTTAGCCAGGCCCCGTTCTTCAAAATCACGGGTCCGGTGAATAATGATGTCCATCGCCTGACGGGACTCGGCAGCGGTTAAATCTTCACCTGTCATGCTATTGCCCCGGCCGGAATAAACCAAATGGTAAAAACAAACCCTGTCAATATTTTCAGCTTCAATAAAATCAAAAATGTGATTAAGTTCCTGTAAGTTGTGACGGTTGATCGTAAACCTCAGGCCTACCCGCTGACCGGCCGCCACACAGTTTTGTATGCCTTCCATCGCCGCCTGAAAAGCGCCGTCCCGGCCACGGAATTGATCGTTTACTTCTCTTAAGCCATCCAGAGAAATACCAACATAACCAATGCCAATGGCTTTAATCCGTCTGGCCACTTCCGGCGTAATTAAAGTTCCGTTGGTGGACAGCGTTGGCCGGATGCCCCGCTCAGCGGCATATGCCGCCAGCTCAAAAAAATCAGGCCTCAGGAGCGGCTCTCCACCGGAAAATAACAATACCGGCACCCGAAAATCAGCTAAATCATCAATAAAACGCCGGGCTTCGCCCGTAGTTAATTCGTCATCATACTTCCGGGCGTCCGAATCCATATAACAGTGACGACATCGCAAATTACAGGTCTTGGTTGAGTTCCACACCACAACCGGTCCGGCGCCGCTTGCAACGCCATGGCGCACGCCCCGTGAAGCCTGGTTATAACGCAGGCTGTCGCCAAAATATTGAGTCGAAAACAGCAGCTTAGTAACACTAATCATTTTTTCATCTCCATCTACATACGGTCTTGTCCAGATTGGTCTCCCGGATTAGCAATAACGGAATATTATTCATAAGTGAATCACATTCATCATTAAGCGTATTTTATCACGCAATCACCAGCCAGGTCAATAATGGAATACTACTTCCACAGCATAAAAAAACACTGTCATCCGTGAAACAGCAGCATTCGTCTGTTACACAAATCCAGTGCCGCCCGGTTCCAGTGAAATCAGCCGTTATCGGCCTTGACAGTCAGACCGTCCAAAATCAGCTTTAGTTTATATTCAATGTTTTCCCGAAAAGGAAATGGCAAACTGCTAAATGAAGCTGCCTGAAATACCGAATGAAACATTTCAGTGATGACTTCGGCCGGAATATCCTGACGAAATTCGCCCTTTTCCTGACCCTGCTTAATGATATTGTCAAAAATGGCTTTAAAAGTCAGTCCCTCGGCTGACGGTGGAGAATTTTTATGCGCGGCTGTTTTATGGGCGGCGCTTAAAAACAAAGGCAGCACAAACCGATTTTCAGCCAAAATCCGGCCGGTAAATAAAAACATCTCAGCCAGAACTACGGAAGCTGCTTTTGGTTCTTTGGACAAATTCAGGTAGAATTTATTCGTTTCAGAAATAAGCTTAGCCAAAAAATGCATCAGAATATCCTCTTTGGACTGAAAATAATTATAGAAAGTGCCAATGCCCAAATCAGCCTCATTCATAATCTCCGCAATTGAGGTTTCTCCGTAACCTTTTTGCAAAAACAACTTAACTGCAGCATCAACAATTGCCTTTTTGGAATTAATTTTTTTCCGCTCGCGGCGATTGATTAAACTACCCACACCAAGTCCCTCCGTGATCCCAGTCCTGTGCGTCGCTTAAATTTTGAGATTAGGATGCGGGTGACGCACGGTACTGGAGCCTAAGCCCTTTACTTTTCATTATACTTAATATCCTCAATAATACAACGTAAAAATAGGACTGGCAACCGCCCTGTGATCGAAAGACCACCGCCAATTGCCAGCCTGGTTCAAATGGCAATTGGATTGGCTTACTCTCCCCAGCCAGTCCGCTCTTTTGCCAGCGCTGAAACGGCAATAAGGTCGCTTTCCGTATAAACACGGATTCCCTCGTTTTTCAGCATTGTACAAAAGATACCGTCGCCGCTCCTTAATCTTCCTGTAAACGTGCCGTCATAAATTTGACCGCAGCCACAGGTCGGTGATTTCGATTTTAATACAGCCGCAGTACAGCCCGCCAGCCGCGCTATCGCTAAGGCAGCTTCCGCCCCGGCCATATACGGGCCTGTCACATCCTCCCCTGCCGCTGTTAACAGCCTGCCATTTACCTGTTCCACGCACATTCTCGGTATTGGCAAGCCGCCCAGCACTTCGGGACAAAGAGGAATCGAATGCCCTGTTGCCAGCAGGCCGGTTACCGCGGAAACAGGATAAGATTGTCCGTTGTATCGACACTTTATGCCGGCTAAACAGGCGCTTACCACAATCATTTATTCCACCCCTGCCGCTTAATTCCGCCTTCGTCCAATTAGATCTTCGCTATTGACTCTACCTGAAACATGCAAGAGCCGGCCTCATTAAGCGTACGGCGGAGTTTGTCCAGGTCGATATCCGCCGCAGGCGATTGAACGTCAACAATAATCTGGCCGGTCCGCGGGACTGCCGCCGCCGCTTTTTCAATCTTAAGACCGGAAAACGCATCCGTATGCCGGCGAATCTGGCGGATTACTTCTTCTGCCGTACGGTCGGTATTGCCTATAACAAGCCTCAACCGGGCTGGCTGGTTTTGTTGTAAATCCTGATTCTCACTCATAGCATCGCCTCCTAATCAAATGTACGCCAAAAATTGTCCATTTATCTTTCATTATACACGAGCTGCCGCCGGCTTACATCATCATCGTCATTTTACAACATATTTTTTTAGCATTTAAAGCTCCGCTTTCAGCCTTGCATACATAATTACATCTATGAAACGTCCTTTGGCGCGTTCATATTGCCGAAGCAGGCCCTCTTCCCGGAAGCCAAGCTTGCTCAATAAGCCTCGCGATGCGGCATTCGGCGGCTCGACCAGCGCCTGAATGCGGTTAAGCTGCATTTGCCGGTATCCATGATCCAGCACCGCCTGCAGCGCTTCCAGCATGAAGCCGCGGCCCCAGTATTGCCGGCCCAGTTCATAACCAATCTCGGCCCGCAGATTTTCCCGGTCAAGCTGATTGAAGCCACAGGAACCTGCCACCGCACCTGTTTCACGGTCTAATATACTCCAGCGGAAAGCCTGTCCATGGACGGCAAGAGAGTTCAGCAGCTTAATCATTTCCACCGCCTGGCTTAGCCGCTCCATCGGGGCGATATTCATATATCTGGTGACTTCCCCGTCCGACCAGTACGTATATAGCACCGGGGCATCCTCAACAGCCGCTTGCCTAAGCAGCAGCCGTCGCGTGCTGATAACGGTCATCCGATTACACCTCCCGGCATTATTCCATTCGCTTCATTATGATTTCCCAGACTTTTCCGGCTAATACCTTGAACTTATTTAAATATAGCTGTTGGCGCTGCCGCAGGGACATCCTCCCTAAACGGCAGAGCTTTATGAACACAAACAGGGCTTTGCAGTAAGCGGCTTGCCAGCAATGCGAAACGGCAACCCGGCAATGGCTGAAAGCCGTATTCAAACAGGGAGACAGGTCCCTAGTTGCAAAAGCAAACTAGGAACCTGTCTCCCTGTGTTTTTGTTAATCCTCAAGTATTACCTAGACGAGGGAGAGCGTTATGCATAACGACGGCCCAGAAAGCGGCCTGGCGCTCTCTAAAAACGTTTGCGACAACCCCCGTTTGGGGCTGGGCCAGACTGCTTATTTGGCGCCAAGGCCTTTGGTAAAGTTATGAGCGTTTTCTTTTAACCTTTTACCTTCTTCATATAAGGCAATTTCTTCGGGTGTTTCCGGTTTAATAACAATACCATGAGGAGTCGCTTTGCCATTATCAGCATGAATGAACGTTAAAAAACCTTCCACTACAAATTCACCGGTCTGGCTGAAAGTCACCCGGACATAAGCCACTAAACTGGTTTTACCGGTATAAACAACCTGACTTTCAAATTTTAGTAAGCTGCCTTTTTTCACCGGCCGGGTGAAAATCATTCCATGGATGTTCAGACAAACGGTGTCCTCGGGACGGGTCAGGCTTGATGCGGCGATAAAGCCTGATTCTACCAGCCATTCCGCCCCCCGCCCGGCGTATAAGGTTTCATGATGATTTAAGTCTGATCCCTTGACCAGATGATGAATAATGATTTTTTTGTTCATATACGTTCGCCTCGACTCTAGCTTTATACGTTGTATTTTGAATACAATATACAAAACTAATAATTTATTATGCTTTGACAAAAATTGATGTCCTCAAGTACAATTATAGCAAAGAAAGCAGCATATGAAAAATATTTATTTCGTATATTTAATATTTGTTTTTCGTATGTGTCTGGAGGTATGTAATTGATGGAATTTCGACAGTTGCGCTATTTTCTGGCGGTTGCCGAGGAAGGCCAAATTACCAAAGCCGCAAAACGTCTGAATATCACGCAGCCGCCGCTCAGCCAACAGTTAATTTTGCTCGAACAAGAGCTGGGGGTAAAGCTGCTGGAACGGAATAAAAAACAAATCAGCCTGACGGAAGCAGGTTACTTGCTCCAAACCAGAGCAGAACAAATCCTTGAACTGGCCAAGACGACAATGAATGACATCCAGGAAGTATCGGAAGGAGTAAAAGGCAAACTAATGATCGGCGCAATTACTTCATCCGGCCGCTCGATTATTCCTGAACATATTCAACAGTTTCATCAATTGTATCCCCGGGTTTCCTTTGACCTGAAACAGGGAGAAACCCGCAAAATTCTGGAATTGCTAAATGCCGGGCTGATTGAATTGGGTATTGTACGCTTTCCTTTCGATTCCGAAATTTACGACTTTATCACCTTGCCTGAGGAGTCAATGGTAGCTGTAGCCGCACCGGGAATTTTCGAACCGGCCGCCGAACCAAATTTACGCCTGGATGATTTGCGTAACGAAAATTTATTGATCCACCGCCGCCACGAAACAATCATTTTGGAATATTGTCACCAAATGGGCTTCGAGCCGTTCATCCTTTGTACCAGTGATGACATTACCCCATTGTTGATTTGGGCAAACCTGGGCATCGGCGTGGCAATCGTTCCCAAATCCTCCGTCAGCCTGCTGGCCGGAGACTCGCTGAAAGTCCGCGAAATCAGCAGTCCCCTGCTTACAACCACGCGCGCTGTCATCTGGCATAAAAAGCGTTCGCTTTCGCCCGTTGCAGCGCGCTTTATTGAACTGTTTAAGTAACTGACGGTGGTTTATAGGGTTTATAGTAAGCCGTAAGCCTTCATTTCACTGCGCAAAAGCGCAAGATGCTCGTCACTTAACTCCGTCAGCGGCATACGACAGATGCCGGCCTTATACCCCAGCAAATTTACCGCTGCTTTAATTGGAATCGGATTTACTTCGCTAAACAATGCTTTGATCAAATTGAGGGTTTGCAGTTGCAGCCTGACGGCTCCCTGAATATCACCCTGAAAGAACTTCATGACCATCGCATGAGTATCCTGCGGAATAATGTTGGCCATCGTCGAAATAACACCTTTGCCGCCCAGGGACAGCACCGGCAGAATAGTATTATCATCACCGGAGTAAATGGCGAAAGTTTCATCACATAAATTTACCACATCGCCAACCTGCGCCAGGTTGCATTCTTTCACCGCAACAATATTATTGATCTTCGCCAATGCCCCGATTGTTTCCGGGTTGAGATTTAAATTGGTTCTGCTGGGGACATTATACAAAATCACCGGGATCTTAATGCTATCGGCAATCACTTTAAAATGCTCATACAGTCCTTTTTGCGTAGCTTTATTGTAATAAGGGGTTACCGACAATATTCCGTCGGCGCCAACAGCTTCCGCCGCTTGCGATAATTCAATCGCATGGCGGGTGTCATTGCTGCCTGTCCCGGCAATCGCCGGTACGCGTTTATTGATTTTTTCAACGGCAAACCTGATGACGGCAATATGCTCATCATCCGGCATCGTGGAAGCCTCGCCGGTAGTCCCGCAGACCACAATGGCGTCTGTTCCGCCCTGAATCTGAAACTCAATTAAATCCGCCAATGTCTGATAATCAACGCCGCTGTCGGTAAAGGGAGTTACAATAGCAACGGCAGAGCCGGTAAACAATGGTTTTTTCACTTAATTAACCACCTTTTTCCTCATATTTTTATCTGAAGCCACTGCTTCTGGTTACACGAATACGCTCTAACCGTTAAAATTCCGCATTCTTGCGCAATCTTTTCGCTCAGGCGCGGCGTCGCCGCCCCGCCCCGGCAAAAGTCCTCGCCCAATCGGTGTTTTAAGGGTTACAGAGTACTACCTTCATGCATCCTGGCGGCACACGCCAAAAATACCCATCCCGGCCGTTTGGGCGGGTTATGGGTATTTTCTCTCTATTACAGACCAATTCCTGCTAAAGTAAAAATTAAACCAGTACTGCTCTGGCGGCAGCCTCAGTCCCGCCAGCCTTTGCAAACATCTACCCACTTAACGGCCCGGGCATATTGAAACAGTTCGCTGCAATTAAGTTCGATGGCTGAATTGCTGCTGCCACAAGCCGGAAACACCGTTTCAAACCGCTTTAACGAAATGTCGGCATAGACCCGGACCGCCGTGTTTTCTATCCCAAACGGGCAAACACCGCCTATAGCATGCCCGATTAAAGCCAGCACCTCGTCCGGCGACAGCATTTTGGCCTTAATGCCGAACTCTTCCTTATACTTGCGATTGTCCACCTTCGCGTCACCGGCCGTAACAACCAAAATGCAACTGGTCTCGTGTTTAAAGGAAAGCGTCTTGGCAATGCGCGCCGGAATAACCTGCAACGCCAGCGCAGCAAGCTCCACGGTCGCGCTTGATTGCGCAAACTCCAGTATTTCCTGTTCTCGGCCATAAGTTTTAAAATAATTTCTCACTGCTGCAATTGCCATTGCCCGAATCTCCTTTATTAACCGATTTCCTAAAAGCTATAGCGCCCAGACCGTTCGTTCGCTCCCGTTACCCCAGCGCAACATCCAGAATCATCATCACCGTAAAGCCAATCATGCAGCCGATTGTCGCTACATCAGTCGAACCGCCGCCTTCGTTCTGCTGGGCTTCGGGAATTAATTCCTCAACCACCACATAAATCATGGCGCCGGCGGCAAAAGCAAGCGCATAGGGCAGTACCACTTGCATTGAAACGACAGCAAGAGCGCCGATGACCCCGGCGACAGGCTCAACAGCGCCGGAGGCCTGACCATAGAGAAAGGACTTGGTTCGGCTCAGCCCCTCTCTTCTGAGCGGAATAGAAACAGCAGCTCCTTCCGGAAAGTTTTGCAGGCCAATACCAATGGCCAGGGCGACCGCTCCCGCCAGCGAAGCTGACGGCAAGTCATAGGCAACCGCTCCAAACGCCACCCCTACCGCTAAGCCTTCCGGTATATTATGAAGCGTAATGGCAAGTACCAGCAGTATGCTTCTTTGCCAGTTGGTCTTAATTCCTTCGGCTTGCTCCTTTTCCAGCCCCATATGTAAATGCGGTAAAGTTTTATCAACAAGCCACAAAAAAGCGCCGCCCCCTAAAAAACCAACCGCTGCCGTCAGCCAGGCGGTCTGGCCCAAATTCTCAGCCATTTCAATCGCCGGGTTTAACAGCGACCAGAAGCTCGCCGCTATCATAACTCCGGCGGCAAAGCCAAGCATACCGTTCAGCACGGCTTTGTTAATTGTTTTAAAGAAAAAAACCAAGCCGGCGCCTAAAGCGGTAACGCCCCAGGTGAACAGAGTGGCAAACAGCGCCTGCGTAACAGGTGAAAAAGAAGCCAGCCATTCCATCATTTCCTCATACCCCCTTTGTATATCTGTTAATACTATTATAGGTAACTTGTGTGGTTTGGAAAAGCCCCTAAAGCAGACTGTCAGCAAGGGCCGCACCAGCTGTTATGGGCTCACCGTAATGGCATCGCCGTGTTTTATTTCAGCCGGATTGCCAGTTATGACGAGCATGTCAGGCGGTAGACTGGAGGTAACTTCGGTAAAATCACCCAGGCTTTCTCCGAGGCTTACCGCCTGACGGACCGCCGTACCATTAACTGCCGCGTAAATAAAGGACTGACCTTGCTCATCCTGAAATACAGAACCTGAAGGAACGGCAAGAACTGCCGCCGACTTTCCCGTATCAATACGGGCAGTAACGGCCATTCCAGGCTCCAGCAGGGGTTCCGGTTGATCTGCAAGTTTAACATGAGCCAGAAAAGATGATATTTGCTGCTCCTCAACGGCCGGATAGATACTATAAACCTGTCCAGGAACCGTTTTCCCCGGCGCTTCTATTGTTACAGCAGCGCCTAAATGAATCAGATAAAGGTCGTTTTGCTCAAGCCGGAGAACAACATTTATTTCCTGTCCACTGCCCAGGGCCATGAGCTGCTGACCAGCCTGAACCGTTTTGCCAAGAGCAGCGGACAAACCTGTTACAATGCCGTCAATGGAGGCCTTTACCGCAACCGAACCGCTTAACATCGCTGCGGCCGCACTGGCAGACGGGCCATTCCGGCTGCTGTCCAGGCTTCTCCGGGCCTCCTGCAGGGCAGCCGCAGCATTTTCCAGATCCCGCCGGGCAACAGCGCCTTGCTCATATAATTTTTGATAACTGGTAAATTTTTTTAACGCATTGTCATAATTGTCCTGCAAGTGCTGCCCCGCTTCGGCCGGTGGATTGGTTGTCACCGTACCGGAAGATTGCCCGTCAAGCGCCTCAAGCTTGAGCAGCGGCTGGCCGGCTTTGACCGGCTGGCCTTCGGTGATATATAGTTCACTGACCCGGCCGGTATAGTCGGCATTGACAGGAACGGCCGCCGCGTTGCCGGCAAAGCCTTCACGGACAAGCCTGACCGGTTTATTTACAGTATTGACCGGTACTGCGGCAACAGGAACAGGAGCTTTTACCGGCATGTTCCGGAACCAGGGCCATGAAAACAAGCTAAATATCAAAGCCGCCAGGATGAAAAATACGGCGAGGGCAATTGTTATGCGGCGATATTGTTGAATAAAGTTCCCCACATGGCTCCTCTCCTTAATCAAAGCTTAATGTTATTATGTTCTCATTTTTTACTTTATGCGTCAAGTGTTGGCAAAAGGTACCATGATTGAAAATCCGGCAGGTTTTCCGTTATAATGTAAAGGAACAGCAACATTCTGCTGTCCGCTGGATTCGATTCGTAAGCCTTTCCGTTAAGGAGGAACTCCAACAATGCATATTCCGCACCAAACGCAGCATAACCAGCCAGTCAGCAGCGCCGGTAAAAAACCGATTTGGTTCCTGGGCCTGTTTATCTTATTGTCTGTCGGGATTATCGCCAATTTTCATCAGACCCTCAACGCCAGCGGTCAAACAACAACCGAATTGACAGCTATTCCGCTTAATGAAAGCGGCCTGGTGCAAGAAATTGAGAAAACAGCCAGAGGTACTGATCCATTGGCTAATACGCCGTCCATCTGGCCGGCGAGCGGACCGGTAACCTCCGGATTCGGCTGGCGCAATTCACCTTTGGAAGACGGCAGTGAATTGCATCAGGGCATCGACATTGCCAGCGGCCTGGGTATACCCGTTGTCGCGACAGCGGATGGCCAGGTTGTAAAGAGCGGCTGGGCCGGAGGCTATGGCAATATTGTACATATTGATCACGGCAATGGCCTGGAGACGATTTATGGACATAATTCCCAGGTAACGGTAACCGCCGGGCAAAGTATCAAAAAAGGACAGCTGATTGCCTATGCCGGCAGTACCGGAAAAAGCACCGGCCCGCATGTCCATTATGAGGTCAGGGAAAATGGCGTTGCTATTGATCCCATTAAATATATGCTCCTGCAATGACCGGGCAGGAATTACAGAAAGCAAGCGGTGTCGTTAAATGCAAAGCATTTAACGACACCGCTTGCTTAATTACCGTATTAGTTGGTAGAGGCGCTCATCAATTCGGTCTTCAATTGCTGCACATCGCTTTGCGCAGCAGGAGCAGCCGGTTTGTAATAGCCCTTTTGCATGGCGGTCTGAGCAAGCTGATATTGGCGCTGTTCATCCTGATTTCTCATTTGCTGAAAGGTTGAACGCAACTGGGTGTTATTTGTCTCGGCAATAACACTGGCATAGGTGGATAAGCTGCCTTTGATCGATGCTAAATAGTCATTCAGCATGTCTTTATCGTTCATGTGTTTACCTCCTATTGTAGAAATGTCATAAGTTTTTGTTTGGAGCTTTTGGCTTCCGCGGCATCTTGTTGAAACATCTGCTTAATCTGAGTATCGCTGCATTGCTGCGCATATGCTTCAAGCTTATTCGCCATGGTCTCATGGCCTCCAATCATGTGACGCAAATGCTGAAGCTCCAGTTGACTTAACTGCGCCAAGTAAAACACTCCTTTCATATGAAATTACATTCTTATTATTTAACAAAAAGCCCTGAAATATCCAAGTTAAATTCATCCTGTTCCGGAATGCATCACTACCCAATGGCGCCGTCTGTAAGACGGCCGCCGTTTTTTCAATATCGCGGGGCAAAATGATTTGGTTCACCGTTCTCCCCGCCGCCCGCGATTCAGGTTTGTCTGATGAGCCCTTCCCATTCCGCCTCTTTAAATCCGGCCAAAACCGTGTTGCCGGCAACCAATAGAGGCCGTTTTACCAGCATTCCGTCCGTTGCCAGCAACGACAGCTGCTCCGCCTCAGACATGGTTGGCAGTTTATCCTTAAGCCCCAGGGATCTGTATAACAGGCCGCTGGTGTTAAAAAATTTACGAACCGGTTCATTGCTTTTTACCAGCCAGTCCTTCAGTTCGATTTCTGTGGGATTCTGGTCTTTAATATTCCGCAGTTCATAGGCAATACCATTGCGGTCAAGCCACTTCTGCGCTTTTTGACATGTCGTGCATTTGGGGTAACATACAAAAAGAACCCTTTGCCTCATCCGCCCAGCTCCTCCCGCAACTTTATTTACCTGAAAACTCAATCAGCAGCTTTTCCCGGACATCCCATAAATCTTTGGACAAATCCACATAATAATTGTGAGGATTTTCAAATCTTAACACCTCGTCCCACAAGGTATCGACCTGCTCCCGGCAGTAATCCTTAATGGCCTGTAAATCCGGGCTTTCATACACGCAGACACCATGATCAAAAATCTGGGTCATCAGCCGTTTTGCCCGAAAATCAGTAACCGTCAATCGCTTCCAGGTGTGTTCCGAGTCAAAGATTAGATAAGGCCTGGTATCGTCAATGCTTTCATCCGGCAAAGTAAGAACATCGGCAATCGCTTTACCGCTTGTCCGCTCAAACAACCGCCATACTTGCTTATAGCCCGGATTGGTTATTTTTTCCACATTTTCGCTAATCTTAATTTTAGGGACAATTTCCCCCTCTTCTTCGACGGCAACAAGCTTATAAACCCCGCCGAAAACAGGCTCGGATTTGGAGGTGATCAAGCGTTCCCCCACGCCGAACAAGTCTACCTCCGCCCCCTGGACAAGAATGTCCCGGATGATGTATTCATCCAGCGAATTGGAAGCGACTATTTTGCAATCGGGAAATCCCGCGTCATCCAGCATCTTGCGGCTCTTTTGCGACAAATAGGTGATATCTCCGCTGTCTATGCGTATACCCTTGGGACGAAAGCCCCTGGATACCACTTCTTCATTAAACACCTTGATTGCGTTTGGCACACCGGATTTCAGCACATTATAGGTATCCACCAGCACCAGACAGTTATCCGGATAAATCCGGGCATACGCACGAAAAGCGTCGATTTCCTTGGGAAACATCTGAACCCAGCTGTGGGCCATTGTGCCCGCGGCCGGAATATTAAAATCCTGTTCGGCAATGGTGCAGGCCGATCCGGCACAGCCGCCAATATACGCGGCGCGCGCTCCGAAAATAGCGCCGTCATACCCATGCGCCCGTCTTGAGCCAAACTCAAGAACGCCGCGCCCCTGGGCAGCGCGTACAATCCGGTTGGCCTTAGTCGCAATTAAGCTCTGGTGATTTATGGTCAATAAGATCATCGTTTCAACCAGCTGCGCTTCAATCACCGGCCCTCTGACCGTTACGATCGGCTCATTGGGAAAAACCGGAGTTCCTTCAAGCACTGACCAAACGTCACAGCTAAACTTGAACTCTTTAATATATTGTAAAAATTCTTCATTAAACAGACCTTTGCCCCTCAAATATTCGATATCCGCATCATCGAAGTGCAGGTTTTTTAAATACTGGATTACCTGCTCCAGTCCGGCCATAATGGCAAAACCGCCGTCATCCGGAACCTTCCGGAAAAACATGTCAAAATAAGCAATTTTGTCTTTCAAACCATTCTGGAAATACCCATTTGCCATAGTGATCTCATAAAAATCCGTCAGCATCGTTAAGTTCATTCTTTTCACATTTGTTGCCCCCTCGAGCGATTATCAGCTACCCCATTTTCATCAATTGACAGTTCATTGAGAGTTAAACGTAAATAAATCCAAAACTAATTTTTCTGATATTATCATTTTGTTAATATCATCCTATTAATATCTAATCATTTTGTCAAGCATATCTTTTGGGAGCACCTTAGAAAATCCGGCTTGCATAAAAAAACAGCCGCCAAAACCGGCAGCTGTTCGCTTTCACCTCTGACCTCCGGGGACTCAGGCGTTTTTTGTCCCTTGTACTGTGTTGATCTGTTGCTGCTATATTTTTTTAACAAATGCAGATTTCAGCTTCATAGCGCCAAAACCGTCAATCTGGCAGTCAATATCATGATCTCCCTCAATCAACCGTATATTTTTTACCTTTGTACCTATTTTAACAACAGCCGAACTCCCTTTTACTTTTAGGTCTTTGATTACGGTGACCGAGTCGCCGTCGTTTAAGATATTTCCATTGGCGTCTTTGAATAGCTTTTTTCCTTCACCGGCTTCGGGCGCTGACTCCACAGTCCACTCATGAGCGCATTCCGGGCAGACAAACAGACTTCTATCCTCATATGTGTATTCCGAATTACATTTTGGGCAATTGGGCAGTTCAGGCATCATTGATATCTCCATTCATCATTAGTTGTACTATAATATCATAGTTTGCACCCCCTTGACAACCAGCCGCAACGCAACCAAATAAGGAGACGGGTACCTGTTTAGGTTTCCGGCTTCTTGTCCGTCACATAATGCGGTGATTCCCAAGAAAACTCCTGCCCAGTCCGACCTGGCGGAAGTTAAACAAAGGGTTGCTGCAAAATTTCCGAAATCTTTCCTTCAATGCTGGCAAAATGCTGCTCATCCGGCTGACGCCATGAGCCTTCCGCCAAATAAGAGTAGCGTAAATAATACAAGAACTTGTCAATTAACAGATGATCAGGCGCTGCATTGATAAACGGAATATATTCGGCTAGCTGGTCTGCCTGTGCAACATGGCAGACCAGCCCGGCCACGTTATAGAATGAGCTCCCCAGCGTGATAACAGGCTTATGACGGACTAAAGCCTCAATACCTACGGTAGAATTTAAGGTAATAACCCCGGATGCCCGGACAATTAACTCAGGCGTCGGATAATAGCGCAGAAACAAAATATTATCCTGTTGGTACTTCGCCTTCAACGAAGAATAATCTACCCGGCCAAAATCGGAAGGATGCTCTTTGGCAACAATCCAAAGATTTTCGCCATGCCTTAGATTATACCGTTTTACAGCGTTCACTGCACAATCCACGAATTGATCCATTGACTTGAGCTGCGGGGAATACAACAGCACCTGCGTATCATCGTGCACCTGAAACGGCAGAAAAATAAATTTATCCGGCAGGATAACATCCTCCGCCTGGCTGCTGGTTTGCTTTCTTGTCAAGCTTTGGTACCATTTGCTCCTTATTTCCCGAACTGTCACCGCCGCACTATATAACGCGGCAAGAAGCTGTTCCTGCGGAACTACGGCATCATAAAAAGAGCGCGGTTTGTTTACTAAGCTATTACGATAATTGACGCCCAGGGGATCCAGCGTAGTTGTATTTTGGAGATAGCCATTTTCAAAAAACACCGTTTTCTTACCGAGTTTTCCCGCCACTCTTGCAGCGGCCGCCAAAGGAAGATTGATGCCATTCCACACAGCTACAAGGTCTGTGGAAACGCGGCGCATATATTGATAAAAATGCAGGGTCGCAAAATAGGCCCTGCTTTCCAGAACTGTTTGCGAATGCATCCAGCCGCGAAAGCCGGTAAATCTGCGGGACTTTCCCTTTAACAGTAAAAAACGGATGATTTCCGCTAATTCTTCCTTAGTAAAAGCGACAGACTCCGGCAGCTCCGGCTTTATCAGCGCACCAAGAAAATCTGACAAGCTATAGTGGCTATAGTGAATATCGTACAAAGGGCTTAGAGCTGAGCCTAACTGGCGGAAATACTGCCTTTGATGGCGATTCAGAGATACAAACAGGATCGATGGTTTATCTTGCGTTTTCAAGCCGTCATCTCCTGCATTGTTTAATAGAACTGCCTATTCATCGTATTTATCCTCGCAATACACTTCAAAAATTCCAACTTGAAGGCGGCTGTGAACGCAGGCGTCAAAGCTTAATAACAGAATCTTCTTGAACAGATGAGCAAAGGTTAGTTGCAAACATTGTTGGACTAAACTACTTTCTTAGGATAACTCTTCACCGTGTATTTATGCATACCGTCCCTGCCGGCAATTGTTTTTTTCAGGCTGGCGCAAAAACCTCACTGCAGTTATTTGTAAAAACGCATCGGTCCCTGCCTGGATTGCCGGTTTTCCGCTTTACTCCGGACCGAAGCTAATCAAACTACTTGGTCACCGCGGAAAGAGCGCTGCCCATGTCGACAATATTTTTCAATATTTCGCTTTGCTGTTTGTCAGCAGGCTGGTATTCAACAAGCGATAACCCCAAGACATGAAATTGCTGCCGCAACACGGTTAAGAGGCGGGCGAGGGTTGCCGCTTTTAAGCCATCCGGGACAGGCACCTGTACAAAAGGAAACTCCCGGGGATCGAGAACATCCAAGTCAATATGAAGATAAATATTGGCCGAGCCTTTTGATTTGATTGCTTCTACTACACGATTGATATCGGACTCAATGTCAGATACTTTTAAGCGCTTAATATGATGTTCTTCAATATAATGCAATTCCGCCTCTTCAAGATCTCTATCGCCCAATAGGATAACTTGTGAAGGCAGCAGCACAGAAAATGCCTGACTTAAAACTCGTGCATCCCCCTCTCCCAGAAGCGCTCTCAATGGCATTCCATGAAAAGCTTTCGTTTTTGAGGATTCCGGGGTATTAAGATCTCCATGTGCATCCAGCCAGAGAACAGTGATATCACCCTTTAGTCTGCTGTTCAAATAAGATACCGGGACAATATCAATATCACAGCCCCCGCCAATCGTAAAAATAGTTGCCGGCTGTTCCTGCATGACCAAATTCCTGCAGCGCTCCAGCTGCCTGACAATCGGCTTATAGCCAAAAATATTATTTTCGATACTGCAATCGTCCAGGCTTACTTCAATATCACGAAATGCTTTTCGGCCCAGATATTGTTTTTTTATTGCAACAGCGCCCTCGTATGTTGATTTACCCTGTCCCCCGCCTTGCCATTGGGGAAAGAAAATATTCAAGTGCTTTTTCATCAACCTGCTTCCTTTCGTCATGAAAATACAGAAATTATTACAATTATTTTAGAAGGAACAGAGAAACTCCTGCCTCAGCCAACGGGATGCGGCAGGAGTTTCTCTATGTTTTCGCTGCTATGGATATAATTTTTTAAACGTCCGCCTTCCTGGCAATGATGCAATTGACCGCATGGCGATGAGCTATTCCCGCCGAATTGCAGTCAATGATTTTCTCCCCGCACTGCAAAATTTCCCAGTCATGATAATACCTGGACAGCTCGCCGGACTGATAAAAAAATTCGTTTCTCTCCCAATCCGGCGCCGGCGTAACGAACGGCTTTTCAACAAAAATGAGATGGGCGTTCAGTCCGCCGCCCCTTGTCCGTTGTTTGTATTGGTCAAAATGCTTTTGTCGTTGCGTCAATGGTAAAAATTGAAGCGATCCATGAGAGTAGATAACATCATAAGCCCCGGAGAGTTGATAGCCGATCATATCCGCCTGAATAACGTTGACTGTATAATTGGATAACTGACTATACCGCCTGATTTTTTCCGCACCGGGAGCTGAAACTTCCAGCGCATCCACCTGAAACCCGTGTTTGGCGAAAAAAACCGCATCCCGCCCCTCGCCGCTGCCAAGGTCTAACAAGCGCCTGCCAGCCGCCTCATTCTGCAGGTGTTCAAGAATTTGCAAGGCCAGCTGCGAAGGCTCCATGCCCCAATAATAGCCTTCTTTTTGATATTCTCCGTCATACGGGCCTGTCTTGCCCGCAAAGCTGTCTCCTGTCAGCAAATAATCAATAGATGTGTCAAGCAGCTTCGCCAATAAAGGCAGCAACAGGGTATCCGGCAGAGCATTGCCTTGTTCCCACTTGGAAACAGCCTGCGGCGTGACATTGAGCAGGGCGCTGATTTTTTCCTGCGTATAACATTTTTCTTTACGCAGCAAGGCAATCCGCCGGCCGACTTCATAATGATCAGACATGCTTTCTCTTCCTTTTTGAAATGTTCAGTACTGACACTCTCATTGTAGAATAACCGGTTCTTTAAGTCCAGCGAACCATAGTTGCAATACTTTGCAGTGAGTCAACCGGCGGTTGATTTTCAGTCAGTTCCGCTGTACTTTCATCGTCAGGGCCTGTCCCGTTACCAATGAAAGTCAGCGGACGGGCTGCCTTATGATTGTTTTCCAGTTTTCCGGCTGGCCTCGCCTGGTATCACTGAGGTAAATTTCATGGTGCTTGCCGTTCATTTGATATTGATGCTCCGAAATAAATTGATGCAGCTTCGCAACGGTCGGCCCTTCCTCGGAAAAGGGGCCGATATGCAGGATCTGAACGGTTTTGCCTTCTTCATATGCGCCAAAGACCAATTGCTCCGCAGCAGCCAAAGCTTTTTTCCGGCTCACTTCTTCAACCGCCCCGGAAAAAATTTCAGCGGTTATGCAAGGCGGCTGCATGATCATTAGCGTCCACTGCCAGCTTTCCTTGCTTGCCGTGGTGAAAGCCGCCATATCGTCACACCACCAAAGCCCTTCCAAAGGCATAACCCCATAGTCAATATCAGCAGATTTTTTCATCATAAATTTTAGCGCGTAGGCAACACTAAACAGCGCTTCCACCGCGTTTTGAAATTCAATTGAGCCATTCGGATTTCCCTTTCCGTCAAGCATCAGAAAATTCATGGCTGGAACAGCCGTTATCGAACACGCTTTGGCCGATGCCGTGTATAACGCTTTCAGTTCTCTTTTGTAATCAATCCTGCTACCCATAAATCTCCGCCCTTTCCAAGATTTGACATGACTTTCCTGCTTAATGCCGTTTCCCTGTTTCGTTTCACAATGGACTCTACGGTTCGTTTATTGATTTGCTTCAAACTATACTTTAAACTAAAATCCGGAGGTGATGCGAGTGGATTGCGAAAAAATTGGCAAACTCATCTGTCATTTGCGCCAAGAAAAACATATGACGCAAAAGCAAGTCGCCGATTTGATGAACATCAGCGACAAAGCCATAAGCAAATGGGAGCGTGGCCTGGGCTGCCCTGATGTGTCATTGCTTCCTGAACTATCGGAAATATTTGGCGTCAATATTGAAGAAATCCTCGCAGGCGAAATCAAGTTAAATGAGACGATTGGGGGAAATATGAAAAAACTTAAATTCTATGTCTGCCCTCATTGCAATAATCTCCTGACAGCAACCGGAGATGCCAATCTCTCATGCTGCTCAAAGCGATTGGAGGCATTAGCGGCGGCAAAAGCAAGCGGCGAGCATTTACTGAACATAGAGCCGGTAGAAGATGAACTGTTTGTTTCCTCATCCCATGAAATGAAAAAAGAGCATTATCTATCCTTCGTTGCTTATGTCACGGGAGATCGAGCTTATATTGTAAAACAATATCCCGAATGGAATATGCAATTCCGCTTTCATAAGCTAGGGCATGGCAAATTATATTTTCATTGTTCAACGCATGGTTTGTTTTATCAATTGCTTTGAGTGCCGTAAAACCGGCCCGGATAATTGCCATAGCTCCGCAGGCAGCTTCAGCCCACAGCTTAACTAACCCGCCCAGCCCCGGGCGTGGCCGTTATAGCCAGATGAAGCCTCCAGCTCACCATCTCTTCTATGCTAAAACAATTACCCTTTCATATCAAAAACTCCTGCCAAATTTTTCTCATTTGGCAGGAGTTCCCTGTTTCACAGTGCACTGCGCAAACCGAAATAGCCGCGCAGTTTGGTGGGACAGAAGCCTGTACGCTGCTTAAACAGCTTGCTGAAATAATAAGGATCGGTGTACCCTACGCCAGCCGAAACCTCCGCAATGGAACAGGCTGTGGTGCATAACAGTTCACGGGCGCGCCGCACCCGGTGCTCAATCAGATATTCCAGCGGCGCCATGCCGGTATGTTTTTGAAACAGATAGGCGAACTGTTTCCTGGTTAAGCCATACTGCCCGGCCAGTTTGCCCACCGTAAGCGGTTCCATGTAATGACTCTTCATGTATTCTACAGCCTGCTCCACCAGTTCCCTGGTCCGCTCGCTTTGACGGCTGCGGCTGCCGGCGCAGGTCAGGCTTTCATCCAAAATGCTGAAAAACAGCGATTGGGCCTGCAGCGCCGGCAGGTTGCCCGGTGTTATGCAGACGTTGTACAGCCGCTGCAGCAGATCATTGATGCGCGGGCTGTAACCCGAATCAATCCGGTAGTGGGAAAAGGCCTGGGGAAACTCAGCTTTGGCGCTGTCGTCAACCCGGTAATGAATTACCATATAATTCCATCCGCTGTTTCCCACAACCTCCTTATCCAGAGCGCTATTTGGCGCGCCGTGGAAAATCTTTCCCGGCTCCATCTCATAAGGCACACCGTCAAAAAACATTCTCGCCTGCCCCGCGAGAGGAAAAATCAACCCCGAGACCGGTGGAGTGAAAACGCCTAAACATTTTTTGCCCGGCGGCACTTTCACTTTGACCACATCAACGATTTCAAATTTGATTCGGGAAAAGTTTCCCGCCAGTTGGTTAATATCCACATGCATTTTCAGCCCTCCCCGCTCACCTTGGCGCTGCGCAATAAGGCCAGGCTTGCTGAGAGCCTCCCGGCATGATGCGCTTAAGATTGGTGTTGATAGCCGTTTAAATAATGCTTTAAATATCAGTTTCTTAACAGGTAATGAATGATATTAGTTATCATTCATTATAACTATAGTAATTTTAACACCGGCTGTCAACCCTGCGAAAGCGGTTCCGGGCCTTTGAACCTTTCGGAAACCATCCCACTCCGCCCATCCCTTGGTCAAATCCGGACTGTTTTGGAACTTCCTCCATTTATTTAACGTATTTTGCCGGGCAAGATCTTATTTACACAGCTGTTTATTTGGATTTTACCCCATTTACTTTAACTTTTCACTTAGAACTTTCTCCATTTACGCCAACTTTTTTACTTGGTATTCTATAAGTACTAATTTTTTTGATAGTGATACTCATTGGCATAGGAGCTGGCGGTTCAAAAAACCTGACGGCCCTGTGGCAGCTATGCAGACAGTGTTTTTCACCAGTAAAGGAGTTGACAGAATGAAGAAAAAATTGTCCCCGGCCAGAAAGCGCCTGCTTTACGCCCTGGTCGGCAGCAGCCTGTTCTGGCACATGCCGGCCCTTGTCTCTGCCGAAGATATGGCGGAAACAGCCGCAACGGGCCAGACCGCTGCCCAAGCGGACGCTTCCGCTGCGTTAACTGACCGACAGCGTGTATTTACCCTGGAAGGGGTTGAGGTAACCGCCAGCCGCCAAACACTGTCACCGGCCTACGCCGGCGGGCAGGTGGCCCGCGGCGCTAATCTCGGCGTCCTCGGCAACAGGGATTTTATGGACACACCCTTTAACGTCGCCAGCTACACCGCCCGGATCATCGAAGACCAGCAGGCCAATACCCTGTACGACGTACTCATCAACGATCCCTCCGTCCGCTTTACCACCCCCACCGGGCAGGCCGCCGAATATTACAAAATCCGCGGCCTGGACGTCGCTATGGAACATCTTTATTTCAACGGCATGTCAGGGTTGGCGCCATACTACCGTGTTCCCGTTGAATTTCTCGAACGGGTGGACGTGCTCAAGGGGCCCGGTTCCCTGCTCTACGGCGGCGTGAATGCCTCGGTGGGCGGCGCGATCAACCTGGCGCCCAAACGCGCCGACGAGGAAGACCTCACGAACTTTACCGCCAGTTATACCTCTTCGTCTCACTTGGGAGGACATCTCGACATTGGCCGGCGCTTCGGCAAAAACAAAGAATGGGGCGTACGCTTTAACGGCCTGTATGCAGATGGCGACACCGAAACCGACGGGCAGTCGAAGGAACGGCTGCTGGGCGCCCTGGGTGTGGACTACCGCAGCGACCGCTGGCGGCTGTCGCTGGATGCTTACGGCTCCCAGGACTATTATGAAAACGGCCTCATCTCCATGTATCAGCTGCAAAGCAATCATATTAAAGCGCCGCACGGTTCGACCAATCTGTTTAAAGGCACCTCGGGCGCGGCCCGGAACAACGGGATTCTGTTTAAAGGCGAATATGACCTGCAGGACAACCTAACCACCTACTTCGGCTTCGGCCAAGCCGCCTCCAGGGCCACCGGCTTCATCAACGGCAATCATATTTTACTTGTCCAGGCTGACGGAACGGCCTATCCCCGCAATCTGTTCAAACAAAACTTCTGGAACGACGCCACTTCAGCCGAGCTGGGGCTGCGCGGCGCTTACCAGACCGGTTCGGTTAAACATCAGTTGGTCTTAAGCTCCAGCTTTCTCGATAATGAGTATTCCAGCACCTTCAATCGTTATGTCCCTACTCCTTATATGAGTGGTTTCCCCATCAGTATTTATGATGACTCTTATTCCTTCGCCGATTTATTTGACAGTGTCTCCTGGACAGGCAAAGGCGGGAAGACGACGACCAGCAAGCTGTCCAGTTTTCTTCTGGCCGACACCCTTTCCTTCAATGAGGAAAAAGTGCAGCTCACCTTAGGCCTGCGCCGGCAAAGCGTGAAAACGGAAAATTTCATCGCCGCCACCGGCGCTCGGACCGCAAAGCATGACGACGATAAAACGCTGCCGGTGGTCGGCTTTGTCGCCAAACCCTGGGGCGACTCGGTTGCGCTTTACGGCAACTACATTAAAGCACTTTCCCCCGGCGACCAGGTCTTAAGCACCTCAGGCTATACGAACGCCGGTCAGTTAATGGCGCCGTATACCAGCAAACAAACAGAAATCGGCGTCAAATGGGACAGAGGCAATTTTGCCAATACACTGGCGTTGTTTCAAATTAACAAGCCCAATACAATGGTTGTTACAAACAGTCTGGATGAAAAAACCCAGACCTATGACGGCGAACAGGAAAGCCGCGGCGTGGAATGGAGCACTTTTGGCCAAATTGCCGAAAATGTACGCATTCTGGGAGGTATTACCTATCTGCGGGGTGAAATAACTAAAGCAGCCTCAGCTGCAACAAAAGGCAATACCCCCTTTGGCGTACCCAAATGGACGATGAACGCCGGCGTCGAGTGGGACACCCCCTGGAACAAGGATCTGACACTGTCGCTGCGGGCGGTGTACACCGATTCCCAGTATATCAACAATGCCAATACCATCAAACTTCCAAGCTGGGTACGCTATGACCTCGGCGCGCGCTATAAAACCGAGATCAATAACACCCCGGTCACCTACCGGCTCAGTGTGGAAAACCTCTTGGACAAAAAATACTGGGCGGGTGCTTTCAGTATGGAAGGCTTCGCCACGTTAGGCGGCCCCCGCACCGTTAAGCTGTCGGCGACCATGCAGTTTTAAACAGCAGCAGGCAGGACCAGCTCGTCATCTTTCCGGGCTGGCTGCGGGAAATTTCAGGAATTTAGTCCCCCGCATTATAGGCTGGACCCATTTCCAGCCTATAATGCTGTTTTCGCTAGCAACGCTTGCCGGATGAACATCGCAAACACAACGTTATAGGAGGTAACCGCATGAAAAGACTGTTGGGGCTGTTCCTCTCCCTCGCACTGTTGACAGCTCTCTTGGCCGGCTGCGCCAAAGCTCCTGCCGATCATAAGCCAAACGCGCCGGGAACAACAAGCGCTGCTAACGCGCAGCAGGCCGCCTGGCCGAGAACGCTTACGGACGCGGCGGGAAATAAAGTTGTTTTACAAAAGCAGCCGCAAAGAATAGCTATTCTTCACTCCTTGTATTTGGAATACTTCTTTGCGCTGGAAACGCCGCCCGTTGCGTCGATGGGCGCTTCAAAAGGAAATGCAATGACGGCGCTGACGGAATGGCAAACGCTTAAACCCTATGCGGGAACAGCCGACATTATAGACTTAGGCAGTGCCCGCGATTTGAATTTAGAGGCCGTTTTGGCGGCAAACCCGGATGTCATTGTTACCTTTAAAGGACAAGGTCATTTAGCTCAAATATACGACCAGCTCATACAGATTGCACCTGTTATTCAAATCGATTTTAACGCGGCCTGGCAGGATCAGACCTTAGCCTGCGCCGAAATTGTCGGGAAAGAAGCCCTTGCCCGGGATTTCATTAAAGAAACTGAGATAATCATTGCTTCTGCTAAGGATAAATTGCGTAAGCATAACGACAAAACCATTGCCCTGTTCCGCACCGACGGAAAATCATTTATCTCACGCGGCACTCAGGAGTATTACGAAACTTTCGGAATTGCCAAACCCCCGGGCTATCCGGATGATTATCAAACCTTATCTCTGGAGGCAGTCGCCGAGATGAATCCGGATTATATTATTTTTCAGGATTCCACCCAAGCTGCGCAAACATTTGTCAAAGCGCAGGAATCTTCCTCCGTATGGCAGTCATTAACTGCAGTAAACAGTGGTCAGGTTCTCTTTTTTGACGATTCTCTCAATACATTTGGGCCTCTTGCCCTGCGGGTTACGGCCGGGGAACTGTTGCGGGTATTCTCAGAGCAATCATGAAAACGGGCTGGGCCCGTTTTTGCCGCCAATACGCTTTACCATTGAGGAAAGTCAGGTACAGGCCGCGATGAACGGAAGGGAGACAACCACCGGAATGCATCAGACAAACAAACCGGCCCAGCCGGTTCAAATAAAAGGCCACGCCTGGACAGCATGGTTCATTATGGGAGCAGGGCCGGGGCTGCTGGCCCTGCTCATGGCCGTTTCCATTACCAGGGGCGCGGCGGAAATTCCGCTCTCTTCAATATGGGACGCCCTGTTTCGCTTTGACGCAAAGAACACCCAGCATTTAATTGTTGTTGACCTGCGCCTGCCCCGCGTGATTGCCAGCGCCCTGGTTGGCGCTGCCCTGGCCGTAGCGGGAGCCGTCATGCAGGGCGCGACCCGGAATCCCCTGGCGGACTCGGGTCTGCTGGGCCTGAACGCCGGCGCGGGTTTTGCCTTGTCCGTCTGCTTTGCCTTTTTTCCGCGCCTGGGCTATATGCAGATTATTTTTTTCTCCTTCTTGGGGGCGGCGGTGGGCGCGGCGCTGGTCGGCGGCATCGCTTCCCTGCGCCGCGGCGGCGCTACCCCCATGCGCCTGGTATTAGCGGGCGCCGCGGTCAGTGCGCTGCTGGCGGCGCTTAGCCAGGGCATTGCCCTGTACTTCGGCGTCGCGCAGAATATGATGTTCTGGACAGCCGGCGGCGTGGCCGGTTCCAACTGGGAGCAAATCAGAATTATGACCCCGTGGATACTGGGCGCTCTCCTGGGCGCCATCGCCCTGGCCCGCTCCATATCCCTGATGAGTCTTGGCCAGGATGTCGCCAAGGGCTTGGGGCTGAATACGGCAGTGGCCAATGTGCTGTGCTTCCTGATCGTGCTGATACTGGCGGGCGCTGCGGTCTCCGTTGTGGGCGCTGTGGGCTTTGTGGGCCTGATCATTCCTCACCTGGCGCGATATTTTGTCGGTGTGGATTACCGCTGGGTTATCCCGTCCTCGGCGGTGTTGGGCGCACTGCTCCTGGTGCTGGCTGATTTAGGCGCGCGGACGCTCAATCCGCCCTTTGAAGCCCCCATTGGCGCACTGATCGGACTTGTCGGCGTTCCTTTCTTTTTATATCTGGCCCGCAAGCAAAGGATGGGGCTATGATGACAAATCAACGGCAGACAATCGAGACCTATAAAAGAAAAATTGCTTTGCGCCGGTCAGCCATTGTCACCGCCTGCCTGGCGCTGCTCATGCTTTCCTTTATCATCAGCATGAACACCGGCTACACGAAACTATCGCCGCCGGATACGCTGCGCACCCTCTTGGGCGGCGGTACGGCCAGGGAAAACCTAATTTTGTTTGATTTCCGGCTGCCCCGCATTATGATTTCCATCCTGGTCGGAGCCGGACTGGCGCTGTCCGGCTGTATCATCCAGGGCGTCGCCAAAAATGCGCTGGCCGACCCCGGCCTGCTCGGCATAAACGCAGGCGCGGGACTGATGGTCATTCTGTATGTGCTGTTCTTCGGAACGCAGTCCTTTCTCTCGGTATTCACGCTGCCGTTTCTGGCGCTGTTTGGCGCGGGCGTAACGGCGGTGATCATCTATGGGCTGGCTTTCAAGAAAGAAGAAGGCATCGCGCCCCTACGGCTGATTCTAACCGGAGTGGCAGTGCAGGCCGGCATATCCTCCCTGACCACCGTGCTGGTGGTCAAGCTGGCTGATACCCAGTTTGACTTTGTTGCGACCTGGCAGGCAGGCAGCATCTGGGCCAGCAACTGGAAATTCGTGCTGGCCCTGCTGCCTTGGCTGCTGCTCCTGATTCCCTATGTGCTGTTCAAGTCCCGGGTGCTGGATGTACTGAATCTGGGGGACGAGCTGGCCCACAGCCTGGGCGCTTCAGTGGAGCGGGAACGCCGCAGGTTGCTGGCCGCTGCGGTCGCACTGGCCGCCTCCTGCGTGGCTGTCAGCGGCGGCATCAGCTTTGTGGGGCTGATTGCGCCCCATCTGGCACGGCGTTTGGTGGGACCGGGCCATCGGATTTTGCTGCCCGCCTGTGCACTGACAGGGGCGGTATTGGTTTCGGCGGCAGATACCGTGGCCCGGGTTATTCTGCAGCCGTCGGAAATTCCCGCCGGCATCATGGTAGCGATTATCGGCGCGCCGTATTTCCTCTATCTTTTAATGAAAAGCCGCTGACGAAAGGATGATCCAAGCTGAACAGCATTGCAACAGAAAATTTGTCCGTCGCCTACGAGAATAACCTGGTAGTGGACAATTTGAATACGCAAATCCCCCGGGGGGAAATTACGGCCATCATCGGTCCAAACGGCTGCGGCAAGTCCACGCTGTTAAAGACCCTGGGGCGCATCCTGAAACCGAAAAACGGCGTGGTATACCTGAATGGAAACGATATCCGCCAGTTATCGACCAGGGAAATAGCCAAAAAAATGGCAATTCTGCCGCAATCTCCCCTGGCCCCGGCCGGTTTGACGGTAGGCGAGCTGGTGGCCTACGGCCGCTTTCCTTATCAACGGGGTTTGGGCAAATTAAAACCAGAAGACAAAAACATCATCGACTGGGCGCTGGCAGCCACCAAACTCACGGAGCTGGAAATCACAGCGGTGGACAATCTTTCCGGCGGGCAGCGCCAGCGGGTCTGGATCGCCATGGCGCTTGCCCAGCAAACCGATTTGATTCTGCTGGACGAGCCGACTACCTATCTTGATTTGTCCTATCAGTTAGAGCTGCTGGAACTGCTCTACCAATTGAACCGGGAGCAGGGCTGCACCATTGTAATGGTGCTCCACGACTTAAACCTGGCCGCCCGCTTCGCCGACTACATGGTGGCCATCCGCCGCGGGACCATTATCCGCCACGGTTCGCCCAGGGAAGTAATGACCGCCGGAGTGCTGCGGGAGACGTTCCGCATCGATGCCTCGATCATTACCGATCCCCGTACAGGCAGGCCCACCTGCATTTCCTATGACCTCATTAAAGCAGAATGACATGAAAGAAGGCGCCAAATGAAAAAAATTGCAATTTACGGCAAGGGCGGTATCGGTAAATCGACCACCGTTTCCAACGTATCGGCGGCCATGGCAGCTCTGGGGCTGACTGTGCTGCAAATCGGCTGTGATCCCAAGGCCGATTCCAGCCGTACTCTGACCGGCGGAAAAAACATTCCCACAGTGCTGGACACCCTGCGAAAAAAAGGCGACGCGGAGCTGGACGACCTCGTTGTAAAAAGCAGCACCGGCGTGCTGTGTGTGGAATCGGGCGGCCCGGTTCCCGGCGTGGGCTGTGCCGGGCGCGGCATCATCACGGCCTTCGAAAAACTGGCGGAGCTGGACGCCTACGAAATTTACAAGCCGGACGTGGTGCTTTACGATGTGCTGGGCGACGTGGTCTGCGGCGGCTTCGCCATGCCTATCCGGGGCGGCTATGCCGACGATATCTGCATTGTCACCTCCGGTGAGATGATGGCGCTCTATGCCGCGGCGAATATCGCCCACGCGGTCAAAAGCTTCGGCAAGCGCGGCTACGCCTCGCTGCGCGGTCTGATCCTCAACGCCAAGAACATTGAGGGCGAGCATGAGCTGGTGGACAAGGCGGCGGCGGAGATTGAAACGCCGGTCATTTACCGCCTGCCCCGCGATCCTTTTGTGCAGCAAGCCGAGGCCCAGGGAAAAACGGTGGTGGAGGCTTTCCCGGACTGCGCTATGGCGGCCCATTACAAATCGCTGGCCAGACTGCTGCTGGAAGGAGGCGAAGCTTCATCAACGAGCTCAAACACTTAAAACGGCTGTCGGCGGTAAAATCCAACAACGGCATAAAGTTCCTGACGCCCGCGGTTTCCCCCGGCAACCATTGTCCGATGCGCATCGCGTCGGTGAATGTGGAAAAAATCAGGCATCTGTCTTCCCTGCTGGTTGGGATGCCGGAGTGCACCACCCACTCGCGGCTGTTCAACCCCAAACCGGAAGGCCGGCATGGCGAGCTGCACTGGCTGTATGTGCTGGACGCGCAGGAGGTGGTGTTCGGCTGCCGGGCCGGACTGATCGATGCCCTCAAAAAGATGGACAAGGCCGGGGCAAAGGCTATTCTGATGATCATTACCTGCATACCGGAGCTGATTGGGGAGGACATCCAGGCAATTGTCACGGAAGTGCAGCCGGAGTTGTCCGCGCGCGTCACCTTCGTAATGCTGGGCCAATTTAAAAACATCAGTTATCCGCCCGGATCATGGAAAACAATGGAGGCGCTGGCCGCACTGATGGACGGGCAGAAAACCGTGTCCAACCGGGTGAACATACTGGGCCGCGCCCCGGAGGAAGAACATATTCCCCTGCCGTCCCTGCTGCCTGCGCTCACGCGGCGCGGCCTTACTCTGCGCTATCTGGCGCCGGACGCTGCCCTGGAGGATTTCCAAAGCGCGCCGGACGCCGCCCTGAATTTGGTGGTTTCTCCCTTCATGCAGCCGCTCGCAGCCAAAATGGAGCGGGAATTCGGCGTACCCTATACGGCCCTGCACCCGCTATATGATGTAGAAAGCATCGACAAGGCTTACACCGCCCTCGCGGAACGCTTCAGCTTTTCCTGGGGCGGGGAATTTGAACAGGAGCGGCAGGAAGCCCTTGCCTGGCAGAAGCAGGCCGTGGAAAGACTCAAAGGACTCCGGTATGCGTTCTGTCCCAGAATTGACCTCCCGCTGCCGCTGGCCGTCTATCTTGCCGGGCTTGGCATGGAGCCGCTGCTGTTGCATTTAGAGGAATATTACCCGGAGGACAAGACCTATGCCGGGGAGCTTAGCGCCAGGGGCCATAATCCCTGGATTTGCCGGATGGTCAATGTCCAGGCGGATTTACCGGTTCTGAAAAAGCTGGCGCCGGATTTATGCTTTGGTTATTTGCCAGAACCTGCCAAAACCATGCCCTGCGTACCGGATCTATTTGATTTTTACGGACAAATTGGTTATGGGCGGACCAGTCAGCTGTTGAAAAGAATCTTAAGCGTATGGAACCAAATCAATACATCAGGGCAAGGAGGAACTGCACATGGGTCTGCACCGATTTAAGCCGCTGCCTTCGGGACGTATGGGTATTCTTTGGACGCTCGCCACCATCCGGGACGCCGCCCTTGTGGAGTTCGGCTGCATGGGGCACATGCTGTACAGCGGCGTAACGCTCAAGCGGGCTGGTGTGCACGATGCCTGCAAGCTCTATTCGACGCATATAGACGAAACGGATATCGCCCTTGGCGGCACAGAGCGGCTTAGCCATACCATTGACACTGTGGTCCAACGCGATCAGCCGCGCGTAATTTTTTTCCTGCCCTCTTCGATTCCCGAGGTGATCGGGACAGATCTTCCCGCTCTCTGTGCGGAATTGCAGCCCGAATATCCCGGCGTTCGCCTGCTGCCGTTCGGGTACGGCGGTTTTAATGTCACTCAGCACCGCGGTGTGCAGGAAGCGCTGCTGCTGCTTGGCCAAACGCTGCCGGCGGAGGTCAAACGGACGCCGCAGCCAACCTTTAATATCATCGGCTCCTGCGCCGACCTGTTCCGCTTTCAGGCCGACGCGCTCGAGCTGGTCCGTATAATGACAGGCACGTTCGGCATACAGCCGCTGTGTGTGATGACCTCGGATACCTCCATTGCGGAAATCGAGCATATGGGCGGCGCTCATATCAATCTTGTCATCCGGCGCGAGGGCGAACCAGTTGCCAGACACTTAGAGCAGCGCTTCGGAACCCCTTATCTTTCGGGGCGGCCATACGGCATTGACGGCACCAGGCGCTGGCTTGAGGAAGTTGCCGAGTTATCCGGCTTGACTGCCGACGCCTCGTTCCTTAAAGCCCAACAGAAACTCTCCCGGCAGCAGCTGGCGTCCGTCATTCCCTCCCTCCAGCACATCGTCAGAGCGCATCCGGGCGAAGCCGCCCTGTCTTTGGGCGGACACGCGGATGTGGTTAAGGGCATTCTTTCTTTTGGCTGCGGCGAGCTTTCCCTTGCTAAAGGAACCTGCTGGTGCGACTGCCCCGCTATGGCTGGTGAGGGTATTCCCTATTTTTCCGAAGACGAATGGACGCGAGCGGTACAGGATCATAAAAAAGGCTATCTCATGGCCAGCGGCGAGGCGCTGGAATGGGCCGGCCGCAATACGGATTTGCAAATTTCCAATCCTGACACAAAATGGCGCCTGCATCCCTACGAGCCGCCCTTTATGGGTTTCCGCGGCGCTGTCCATCTGACGAACCTGTGGATCAACGAAGCCATTGAGGATTGACCACAGGGCAAAATTACCGAATTAACCCCTCTTCCAGGCAGCGCCTTGCAGCTTCGGAACAAGCGCTTGACAGCAATATAAAGCAGAAAGATGGTTTTACCCAATTAACGCGGTGTAAAACCATCTTTTTTATGCTCAACAAATGCAACAGCTGATAAGGTACCAGTCTGCAATAGCCGGTCAAATGGCCTGGGATAAAGAACTTTATGGACAAACCTGCGGTTATCCTATAAGATAATGGACAAAGGAGGACGCCTGACCGATTGGCAATGTTTCCTTGAAGCCGATAGGTGTCTGTCATCAAAATTCAATTTACGTGAGGTCGTTATTTTGGAGACTGGAAGCATTAAAAAAACTATTTTCATGGTTGTTGGCTGCCTTTCGCTGGCCTTGGGCATGACCGGTATTTTTCTGCCGCTGCTGCCAACAACGCCCTTTCTCTTACTTGCCGCCTATTGCTTTATGCAAAGCTCAACCCGCCTGTATAACTGGTTAATTCAGCATAAAGTATTCGGCAAATATATTTATAATTATCTTACCCACCGGGCTGTCGAAGCGAAGGCCAAACGGCTGGCTCTGGTTTTTCTATGGGGAACAATCGCTATTTCCCTGTATTTACTGCCAAACATCTATATCCGTCTTTTGCTGTTCGCTGTAGGCAGCGGTGTGTCGTTCCATATTCTCACCTTGAAGGAGTTTAAATAACTTCAGCCGCTGACTGCCTGCTGATTTCTTTAAGCATTGCTATCCGGATCAACCCACTAAATGGCCTGATCATCAGCCAATACAGCCTGAACAATAGCTCAGCCAGCTTGCCATAGGTTTGAATCCGGGTCTCAGTAGACAAAACCGTGTTGCCCTCCTCTCCCGGTTGAATATAAAAATTGCAGATTGCTTTGGCAAAGCCATTCTGATGAAAATCTTTAACCTGATCCGCAGGAATGGTAATAATGCCTCCACTTGGCTTCCAAAATTGTCCTACTCTGCCAAGAACGATTTCCTGGTTAGGAACTTGATCCACCAATATGAAACCAGCCTTTTCCGTTAAATCTTTTAAAGTCAGCTCCAGTCCGTCTGAACTGCCGGCCGGTCGTGCCCTGCTATAGAAGCCACGCAGCCAGAACAATAATTTAATGAACGACGACTGGCGCAAATCCAGCCGGCACGTTATCTGATACACGATTTCCGGCGATACTGCTATATGTAATTGATGAAACTCAGAAAACTGGTAACTTGGCATATAGTCATCTATTTTCAACTATTTATTTCTCCTTTCATTTTTGTTAAATTATATATTTATTAGAAAAATATGTAAATATTTTGTTAGATTATTGTATAATTTTGTAAATTTAATTAATAATTTCCATTTTTATTTAGACAGAAAAAATCAGCTCCCCATATTACACGAAGCTGAAGCTTTAATTATTAAAATATTTAAAATACAGGTGTCTACTGCTGCCGGCCTTGCTATCAGCTTATTTAAATTTGGAAAAAGACGCAAAGGCTCTTAGCCCTTGCGTCCTTACAATCAATTCCGTATTAAATACTCGAACGCGCCCAGCGCCGCATTCGCACCGGATCCCATCGCAATAATAATCTGCTTATAGGGACTATTTGTGCAGTCTCCTGCGGCAAACACCCCTGGTATATTGGTTGCACCGCGGTTGTCTACAACAATTTCACCGAAGCGGTTGCGTTCCACCGCCCCCTCCAGCCATTCGGTATTCGGAACAAGTCCGATCAGGATGAATACGCCCTCAAGCTCCAGATGGTGTACAGCTTCTGTGCTGCGGTCAATATACGAGAGGCCGTCGACCTTACCTGTACCGGTAATTTCTTTTGTTTGGACATTGTTCAAAACCGTCACATTCGGCAAGCTGAAAAGACGTTTTTGCAAAACAACATCCGCTTTCAGCTCCGGCATAAATTCCAGTACAGTGACATGCTCCACAATACCGGCCAGATCAATTGCCGCTTCAATGCCGGAGTTGCCTCCGCCAATCACAGCCACCCGTTTTCCTTTGAATATCGGCCCGTCGCAGTGAGGGCAGTAGGCCACGCCTTTATTTTTGAATTCGGCTTCCCCGGGTACGCCAATATTACGCCAGCGGGCTCCTGTGGAAAGAATCACCGCTTTGCTCTTTAAAACAGCGCCATTCTCCAGTTCAACTTCGATTAGTTCTTTCTTCTCCAAGCGTCTGCCGCGCTGCAGCTTCATCACATCAACCGGGTATTCTTTAACATGCTCCTCAAGGCTTGCCGCCAGCTTAGGCCCTTCTGTGTATCTCACAGTGATAAAGTTCTCTATGCCAAGAGTATCCTTAACCTGGCCGCCAAACCGTTCGGCGACAATCCCGGTGCGAATCCCTTTCCTGGCCGCATAAATCGCCGCGCTGGCTCCAGCCGGACCGCCTCCCACGACAAGAATGTCAAACGGCTCTTTTTCTTCGAATTCGGATACATCGGAACCATCGCCGAGTTTGGCGAGGATTTCCTCGATACTCATACGGCCGCTGCTAAAAAATTCACCATTCAGATAAACCACCGGCACCGCCATGACATCTTTCGCCTGCACTTCCTCCTGAAAAACAGCGCCATCGACCATGACATGGGTAACATCCGGATTAAGGACACTCATGAGATTTAGCGCCTGGACTATCTCCGGGCAAATATGGCAGCTTAAGCTGATATAGGTTTCAAAATGATACTTACCCTTAAGCGCTTTAATCTGATCGATTATTTTTTGTTCAGCTTTCGGCGCTCTGCCGCTGACCTGCAACAAGGCCAGCACCAGGGAGTTAAACTCATGTCCCAAAGGAATGCCGGCGAAGGTGATTCCCTGATCCTCACCAGCGCGACGGATACTGAAACTAGGCGTCCGCGGCAGTTCAGCTTTCTCAATTGCAATCCTGGAAGACATCGAAGCCAGTTCATCCACCAGAGCAAGCATGTCACCAGATACCTTATCGCTGCCTGCGCTAACTTTAATCAGCACATCGCCTTCCATCAACTGCAGATATTGAGATAACTGTTCTTTTATATCCCGATCCAGTAACATTGAACCCACCTCTTAAATCTTTCCTACAAGATCCAGGCTTGGTTTAAGCGTGTCAGAACCTTCCTGCCACTTAGCCGGGCAAACCTCGTTAGGATTTTTCCTGATATACTGGGCGGCTTTAATTTTATTAAGCAGTGTGCTTGCATCACGGCCGATACCGCCGGCATTGATTTCAACCGCCTGTACAACGCCATCCGGGTCGATGATGAAGGTCCCGCGATCAGCAAGGCCTTTATCTTCAATCAGCACTTCAAAATTCCTCGACAGCGTATGGGAAGGATCGCCAATCATGATATAGGTAATTTTTTTAATGGTTTCCGAACTATCATGCCAGGCTTTATGGGTAAAATGCGTGTCTGTGGACACAGAATATACTTCCACACCCAGTTCTTTTAAAGAAGCGTATTGATTTTGCAAATCCTCAAGCTCTGTCGGGCATACAAACGTGAAATCCGCCGGATAGAAGCACACTATGCTCCATTTTCCTTTAAAGTCCTGTTCTGTCAGTTCGATGAACTTTCCATTGTGATAGGCTTGGGCTTTAAACGGTTTTACTTCAGTTCCAATTAATGACATAATACATTACCTCCAAATATTAATTTTTACTGTTTTTTAATTATCATTCAGTTGATAATACTAACCAAACAATAATTATTATCTCTTGATTTATATTATCTTATATAATTCACCAAACGTCAATAGTTATATGCAAATTTTATAAATAAAAATCACAAACGCAAAAATTAAAATAGAAAGGGGGTGGGCTACTGTTGAGCAACTGCCGGGCGCGGCTCAGGCCAGTACCCACCGCGCTTGATTCATTACTCAATTACAATTTACCATTCGCCTTGCTTTGGCCGTTTTTCTAAATTATATATTTTATAGAAAAATATGTAAATAGATTATTGGTTTTAAAAGATAATATTATCCCCTGCCTTTTTGCGCAGCTGCGTAGCGAGGCAAATAAAAAAAGGGCAATGACCGTACGATCATTGCCCCTGACGACCTCCTTGCGCCTGCCGTGCCCTCCAGGAAAAACCGGCAAGGATGCTTTCTTCCTATAAAGTTTTTTCACTTTCTCGTTCTTAACTTGCTTCGGAAAAGAACAGCCACTATGCCAAGTCCCAACAAGACAAATAATATTACTTTACCATTCGCTGGATCAGATGAGTTTGCCGGGACGGTGGCTGTAGGAGTTTTTGCTGCCGATGTATCGCAAACCCTGCCGATCCAGTCGAAAAGCTCATCCAGGTCGTAATCACCGCCGTGCGGCTGCTCCCACGGCATCGCGAAGTCAACTTCAACGCCATTGTTTATCAGCTTTGTGGCCAGGATGACAGGGATGGCAAGAGAAGTGTCTCTGTCCACGTTACCGTGGCGGATTCGCCAGTGTTTAGCGGTGGCGATTCCCTCGCTGCCGATGTAGTTCATAGGGTTCATCATCTTCACTACCCCTGCGTCGGCGAGAGAACCGCCCACCGTACTATGTTCCTTGCCAAACTGGGTAAAGTGCTGGGCTGTAACGGCCACAGTGCCAAACTCGTCGTTTTCCGGGTTGCTTAAATCCCAACCGTCGAAGGCTGGAGTTTGCTTAGCTCTGGTGGCGTATGCCATGTATTTGTCAAAGTCAATGTCTGTGACGGTTCCGTCGATTATGGTTAGCCAATTCAAGGCAGACAAATCCTTACCGCTTTTCAAGGCTTTTTGCGCCGAAGCAATCACGAAGGATTTTACGTACTCTTTAAAGGAACCGTTGCCTTGCTCGTCTAGCGTTAGCGCAGTACCATCGGACTGCTTTAGGCCCAGACCGTTAATATACGCCGGAAACATCGCTTTCAGTTCACCCGAGTATCTAATCTGACCGGCCGACATTGTTCCTTTCATCTGGGGAGAATTAGGCCGCTCCAGCGACATTGCCCCTTGGTTTTCAGGAGGCGCAGACAGTTCGCGCGGCGGCCTTATCCCTGCAACCATTTTGGAGTACTGGTTAATACCATTAAACTGCCACTCATAGGCCATATCCGCATTTTCCAGATTGGTAATGGGGCAATAGGCCGAGACGGCAAAAATATCGTCACGCTCATCGGCAGCGCCAATCGCCTTTAAATATGGCTCATAATCTTTATGATTGCCGGTGGCGCCTAACAGCGAAGAAAGCGCGCCACCCGCGCTGGTGCCGTTTGAGATAATTTTCTCGGCGTCGCCGGGCATTATCTCATCGTTATGACGCAAATAGCGGACAGCGGCCTTCAGATCCACAATGGCTGCGGGCGCCTTGCCGGTGTATTGACCGTTTTCGTCCTGTGTAGTCCGCCCACGCACGCCGGGCGCTGCTACTACATACCCCTTGGACAAGGCTAAAAATACTGCATTGGGACTGCCAGTTTCCCGGTCCGGTCCAGGAACTCCGGGTAATCCGGGCATATAGCCGCCGACCATGTTCGGCAAGAAGACGGGAGCCGTCTCGGCGGTATAATTGTCAATAGACTTACCCTCGTAGTACTCTTGCGGAACATAAATGTTCATAACCTGATATTTGGCATCCACGGGATTTTTTACATAGACGATATTTTCGAAGGCACGATAATTGATGGTTTGACCATTCACAGTTAAGGTCTTATCAGCGTACTTATTTGGAGTGAAATCCAGGCTATCCCCTCCAGTCGCCCCTGAAACAATGGGCAGGGTAACTAGCAGCATGCTTAGTAATACCAAACCAATGGCAAGGCATTTTGGAGCTTTCATTCGTTAATGGTCTCCTTTGGTTGAACGTCGGGCTTGTCACCCATGCTTTATTTTTGCTCTTTAAGCTTGGCCATTTTTCAATTCCATTATAGCAATTGGAAATTGGATTTTTATTGGAAAATCCGCCAAATTTTCTTCCTGCCTCGCTTCAACTCAGCAACATGCGGTCACTGATGTCGCCACCGCCCGAATGTTCGAAAGCGTCCAGCAAGTCGTGGACTGTCATTTTTGCTTTTTCCGCTCCATGAATGTCTAATATAATTTTGCCGTCATCCAGCATAAGCAATCTGTTGCCAAAACGTAATGCGTCCCGCATATTATGTGTAATCATCAGTGTCGTTAACCCATTTTCGGCCACAATATTCTGCGTCAGTTCCAATACTTTTTCTGCTGTTTTGGGATCCAGCGCTGCGGTGTGCTCGTCCAATAACAGCAGCTTGGGTTTCCGCAAGGTTGCCATCAACAAGGTAATCGCCTGCCGCTGCCCGCCCGATAAGGTGCCTATCCGATTTTTCAGCCGGTCCTCTAAGCCAAGAGCTAATTTGGTCAGTTTTGCTTTGAATTCGCCGAAGTCAGCCTCGCTAAAACTCCAGCGTAAACTCAGTTTTTTCCCCCGCCTTGCAGCAATCGCCAGGTTTTCTTCCACCATCATATCCGCCGCCGTTCCCAGCATGGGGTCCTGAAAAACTCGGCCGATGTAAGCAGCCCGTTTATGCTCGGACATACTGGTTACATCAATATCATCAATATAAATTTTCCCGCAATCTACTTTAAACACGCCGGCAATGGAGTTCAGGAGAGTGCTCTTGCCTGCCCCGTTGCCGCCGATGACAGTAATAAAATCGCCAGTTTTCATTGCCAGGCTTACGTTTTTCAACGCCAGCTTCTCATTCACAGTACCGGCGTAAAAGGTTTTACTGATACCATCAATTTTTAACATTTAAATCCCCGCCTTCCTGCTGTCCCATTTTGTTTTAACCAGAGGCAGGGCTAAAGCAATGGCGACCAAAAGAGCGGTAAACAGCTTCAAATCGTTTGGCGGCATCCCCAGATACAATACAACCGCGATGACAATGCGATAAACAATGGAGCCAAGCACAACCGAAATCAGAGAATTTTTAACACTCCTTGAACCAAATAACACTTCACCGATGATAACGGAAGCAAGGCCAATGACGATAGTGCCAACCCCCATGCCGACATCGGCAAAGCCGTTGCTCTGGGCGATAAAAGCTCCCGCTATGGCTACCACGCCGTTGCTGATCACCAGTCCCAGCAGAATCATATTATCAGTATTAACTCCCATTGCCCGTATCATTTGCGGATTATTGCCGGTAGCCCGCAAAGCCAGGCCGATTTCCGTGCCAAAAAACAAGTAGAGAATAGTTGGGCATACCACGGCAACAATAAGGCCCACCACAAAAATCGTCATATTAGGCGTCATATGTAATGCTAAGGCGGTATAAACTGTATCGGTATTTAATAACGATATATTCGCTTTGCCCATCACTCGCAAATTTACGGAATACAAGGCAATCATGGTTAAAATACCGGCTAATAATGCCGGTATTTTCAGTTTTGTATGCAATAAACCGGTGGCAGCGCCTGCCAGCATACCGGCGATGCCCGCTGTAAGAACAGCAGTCGCAGGGCTGTACTGTCCCTCCAGCAGTACCGCCGCAACGGCCGCGCCCAGCGGATAAGTGCCCTCCACGCTTAAATCAGCAATATGCAAAGTGCGAAAAGTTAAGTAGACGCCTATAGCCAGGACAGACCAGAGCAGTCCTTGGGCTATGGTAGAAATGATTAAATCATTCATGTATTTGTTCCTCCCATGTGTTGCAGGCCGGCTCCGGTGAACGCTGCCTGAATACGGAGCAAAGACGTTTGCGGTATTGCTGGTGTAAAACGAGCGCCGGTTTTCAGTGCGGTTGTTAAAAACATGACATCCCAATATTCAGCCTATAGCAGAAGGGGCTGCCGCCCCTTTCCTCGGCGTTGTTTCTATTCAGCCGCTTTCAGCAGTTCTTCCGGTATGGTTAAGCCAATCTCCTGAGCGGTCTCTTTGTTAATAATGACTTTCGCCTCTTCCTGTGAAGCGATTGGCATATCGGCCGGTTTTGCTTTACCGGACAAAATGTCGGCCGCCATTTCACCGGACTGGAAACCGAGCTTATAGTAGTTTATCGAAACCCCCGCCGCTCCGCCGGTTTTAACCATAGTTTCATCACCGGCAAGAACCGGCAGCTTTGCCGCCCTCGCGATCCTGGCAATATTAGCAATAGCGGACGCTATCGTGTTATCGGTTGGGCAATAGATGAAGTCCGCTTTGCCGACTAAACTCTGTACTGCCTGTTGAATATCGTTTACGTTCGTAACGGCAGCTTCAATCACCGTTAAACCCTTTTCAGCGGCGTATTCTTTCATTTCCCTGACTTGTATCTCTGAGTTTGCTTCACTGGAATTATATAACGCCCCCACCGTTTTGGCCTGCGGGATCAGCTTAAGCGCCAGGTCAATCTGCTGCTTCGGCGGCAGGTAATCCGTCGTCCCGGTCACATTCCCGCCAGGCTTGGCATTGGACTGGACCAGCTTTGCCGCCTCGTAATCCGTAATCGCCGAACCCACGACAGGAATCGTTTTGGTTTCGTTCGCAACCGCCTGCGCCGCCGGCGTGGCAATGGCGTAAATTAAATCCACTTTGTTGTTCACAAACCGCTGGCTGATGGTTTTTAAGTTGGACTGATCGCCCTGGGCGTTCTGCTGATCAATTGTAATGTTTTCACCATTCTTATAACCCCGGGAAGCCAGTCCGTCCACAAAGCCATTGTTAGCGGCGTCCAAAGCGCCATGCTGCACCATCTGCAGTACGCCGACCCGGTAAACCGCCCCGCCGGCTTCCTTTGTTTCACCGCCGCAGCCGGCAATGGCGCCAACTGCCAGCACGGCCCCTAACCCTAAGGCAATCATTTTTTTTCGAAGCAATTTTTTCACCATACCCCTCACCCATCCTTTTTTAACAAAAAATCGCCCCCTCCAAGGGACGACGGACGTGCATCGCGGTACCACCCTAGTTATCCGTCAAGATAAAAAAGAGCGCTACCGCAAGGGACGGAAAGCTCCGCGGTACCACCCTAATAATCCTGAATCAGATCAACTCACAGCACCGTAACGAATGCCACCCCGGCTCAGCCTACTATCGTTCAGCCTCGCAGTTCAGGAACGAACTTCAATCCATACTGCTAACTGGTTTGCACCGGCCACCAGCTCTCTGCATAGCAAATATACATTTACTTTTTTCCGTCTCTACTTTTTAATATTCAGTTATTGCTGTTATTGTACTAATTGCCCAATGCTTTGTCAATAACCCTGGGAAAATACTTCAAACAGGCGATATGCGCCGACTCCTCCGCCTCGCAGGACGAAAAAATCCACACTGTCTAATCCTAATTCACACCTTTGCCAAGACACTAGGCATTTTTAACTATTCCTAATATATTCTGGAACATGGCGTTAATTTCTTCTACGGTGGCGTTTACTTCCTCCGTTATGGCCGCCTGCGCTTGTATATGATCATCCATATTGTGAATCTGCTGGGAAATCGCGCTGGTGGACAGCTGTACTTCGCGTAAATTGCTGTCAATCTTTTCCACGGCATCGGTACTTGCTCCAGCCAGCTTGCGGATTTCCTCAGCCACTACCTGAAAGCCCCGTCCTTCCTGCCCCGCCCGCGCCGCTTCGATGGCGGCGTTCAGGCCCAGGAGGTTGGTTTGACCAGCCAGTTTTCTAATCAGTGCGGTAATATCCTGCACCGTGGCAGCACTTTTGTCTGCTCTTTCAGTAATCTCCATCGTTTTCTGCTGAACGGCCGTCAGTTCCTGGGCTGCGCTGGTAATATTGGTGACAACAGCGGCCAGCTGTCCAATCGCCTGCGAAAACTGCTCCGCTTGAACGGTTAAGTCCTGCTCTCGCTGCTGCTTCATTTTTTCTGAGGTTATGTCATACATGGAACCAGCCACTCTAAGCGGCACGCCCTGTTCATTGCGGATCGTGGCCCCGTCCGCCCGGAACCAGCGGTATTGGCCATCTTTGTGCTTCAGCCTGTATTCCATCGGATAAGGACTTTTGCCGGATAAATTGTTCATATGATCGGACAAATCCCTAAGAATTCGCTCTTTATCGTCAGAATGCAGCTTATCGCTCCAACTCTCAAGAACATTGGGGAAATCAGCAATACTGCTGTACCCCAGCAAATGACGGAATTCGTCAGACCACCAGTACGAATTATCCGGATGAGACGCGTTGCCATCGATCACCGTCAGGTCCCATAAACCGACCTTGGAAGCTCTATTGACCAGTTCCAGCCGCGTTGTAATATTCTGAAGTTCATCTTTTAGTTTTTGGTACTCCGTTGCGGCATCAGCTGCTGAGCCGGCCGGCGGGGCGTCATGCACCGCTGCAGCCGCGCCATCCGCTAGGCGAAACTCTAATATAGCGTTAATCGCCATTGCCAGTTGCCGGCCTTCATCCGTAATACCGCCGGCCTGAATACGATATTGGCCGTTCCCCTGCTTTACGGCGGCCAGCGCACTTTTAGCCTCCGACAGCAATGCAGCTAAATCCCCCGCTGCCGGCTCCGGTTGATTTCTCCTCTTAAAAAACATTGTAAAAACCTCCTGCTTTTGCGAGTATGATAGGTGTATGTAGAATGCGTGATCTCATGGAATAGCTATTACTATAATACTATGTCAACAGGCAAAAACCTTCGGTAGTGTCAATATTTTTACATTATTTTAACCGGCGGCCAATGAAGATTCAGCCAGAAGGCTGTCCCCCGCTGCAAACCGGCTGTTTATTAAGAGCAAGCCACGCCTACTGTCGTACTGTTTCTAGAATTTGGACTAGAGGATCAAGGACGGAAGGATATGCTATCTGGTCCTCCGACGCCCACCGGCCGGCTTAATTACTTTAATAAACACGCTGCCGCTTGGTTAAGATCACGCAAAAGGTCCTGGCAGTCTTCGAGTCCGGCGTGGAAGCGCAAAATATAGCCATCCGGCAGGGGTGTAACTTCGCGGTTGGCATGTACCGGCAATACAAGCGACAGGTGCCCGCCCCAGCTTTCAGCAACCCAGAACAGATTCAGTGCATCGACAAAAGTTTCGACACGCTTTGCCGGCAGGTCCGGACGAAAAACGGCGCTGAAAAGGCCATTTGCTTTGCCGAAATAACGCTGGAAACGTTCGTGATAAGGGGAGGTTTCCAACGTCGGCGAAAGTATGTCAGTGACGAAAGGCTGTTTCAAAAACCAGCCGATCAACCGTTGGGCGGTATCGGCATGTTGATTGAGACGCTCTTCGGTCGAATCAATTCTATGATAAAGTCGTAAGCAAGTCGTTGGTGCAACCGCGCCGTTACCGGTTGCGCGCAATTCATCGGCGATGCTCTGCAGATCTTGCGGGCGCCTGGCAATAACCACGCCCGACGGCGTATCGCCATATCCGCCTTCGTATTTTGTCGTCGCCTGTACAACAATATCAATGCCATGTTCAAGTGGTTGAAAACGGACATGACTTGCCCAGGTGTTGTCCATAACCGTACGCAACCTGGCATTTTGCGCTATAGCTATTATTCCATCGAGGTCGGGGATTTCGAATGTACCGCTGCCGGGAGCCTCGATATAGACAAGCAAGTCTGCGCATTGAGTATACAGGCTGCGCGCTTTTAACAGAACCGAGCGGAATTCATCCGCCGAAGCGCCTGCCGGATAACGGATTTGCTTTATGCGCCGCCGGTTCAGAAACCGGAGCATTGGCCCATATACATTATCAGGAATAAGAACCGCTTTCGGTGAAAACGCGTCTAAAGTTGTTGCAATCGCGGATAATCCCGATGGGCAGATGACAGCGCCGTACCCTTGATGCAATGCCGTAATTTTTCTGCACACAGCGTCGGCTTCAGGTGTCTGCGGAATGCCATATTCCGCCCCGCCATACGGCGCTTTGCCGCATTTGTCTGCTGTACGATAGGTCTCAAGCAAAGGAAACAAGACTGAACTCTGCCCCCAGGAGCCCATTTGCGAAAAGCGGCCTGCATCGCCAAGGCCAGCCGGATTTGGATGTCCGCAAACCATATCGGGATTGAAAACAGGATCATGTAAAAGTCGTGTTTTAGGTGAACAGAGCGCGAGAAACGCCCGTCGTGTTTCGCATTTCATTGAAGCTTCCGGTATGTTATCTTCCACAGGAATTCTCCTCCCAATTTCATCTTATAGATTCATGAACAGTTAAGACTCAGGTGTGCGAAAACCCAAGCCTTCTCGCCCGCTGCCCATGCGGGCAGACCGCCACACAGATACCGCAGACCTGGCCGTGAAATTCAGGAAAGTTCTTGATTTTCCATTGATCACGCTTGCGTACATCAACAAGCTCCTCCCACGGCAGGATTTCAGAGCAGGCCTTGCCATGAATGGCTTGAGACGGGCAGGTGTCAACACAGTTGCGACAATATAACCATAGCTGCCTCGGAATAAAAATATACTCTATAATCATTATACAATCATCGCAATAAATCCTTGAAAGGAAGCTATGAAAATCCGTCTCAGCTGGAAACTTCTTTTGCTGCAGCTTAGGGACGTCAGGCTGTGCAGAATACCAAATAGGTTAAATTTTCATTATCCGAATCACTTTATTAAAAGCCAGACTTTTTGATTTTGCCTGTCAATAACTAATATTTCGATATCATTTATTGATCCTTTATACAATGGTATAATTATTTTGTATTTATAAGCAACCTAAAAACAATGACAAAAGGAAAGTAACATTATGGAAAAATCAAAGCTGATTGAAATGTTAAAAAATAATCCTTATGCTTTGGCTTATATCGATAATCCTACCGCTGAGATGAAGCTATTGGCTGTTAAAAAAAACGGACTGGCGCTGCAATATATAGAGCAGCCAACCAGAGAAATGCAGGCAGCAGCTGTAGACAATAATGCGCGGGCGATTCAATTTATCAAAAATCCTACGGAAGCTATGATGATACAAGCTGTAAATGCTGGCTGGAATAACTTACAGTATATTAAAAATCCAACTGATACATTAGTTAAATTAGCTATAAATCAAGCTGGATGGGCGATTAAATATGTAAATCAGCCCAGTGAGGAATTGCAATTATTAGCTGTAAGGAAAAATTACGATGCAATAAGGTTTATCAAAGAACCTAGTGAAAATGTTCAGGAAGAGGCTGTAAAAATAAGTTATGATGCCTTAAGATATATCAATTCACCGACACATCAGGCCGAGCTTATCGCGATCAAGAATAATGAGCGGGCTATCAGGTTTATCAATGATTTAGATAAAAATAAAATGTTGAGATTTTTGAAAGCAAATATTTTAGCGATTCAATATATTACGAAAGAAATAGAAATCACCAAAGATGAATTAGCACAAGTGTTAAAGGAAGCATTATCAAATGAAGCTGTTGAAGAAAAATATGTGAGGGATTATCTAAATTGTAGTACTATAGATAAAAACAGTGACCTGATACCAATGGACAAGATCATGTTTATTTATCAATATGGCAGTAAAAAGGCCAAAAAAATAGCTGTAGATGAAAAGCTAAAGATAAAATAGGCGGGAGATATTATGAATTTTATTGATACATTAAAAAGTGTTGATTTAGTACTGGCTACCGGGGAAGTACCTTTAATCGTTGGGGAAACCGGAATTGGAAAAACAGCTTTAGCCAAGCAAATCGCGCATGAAAACAATTGGCGTTTGGTCGTTATTGATGGCAATCTCCTGAAAGAAGGTGAAATAGGCGGCCTGCCAACGATAGAATCTTATACAAGACCAAATCAGCAAGAAGCTAAGGCTGAAAAGAAAACCACCGTCTATGCCGTTCATCATAAGCTAAGGGAGATTGATGAGGAAATAGCAAAAGGGAAAACCGTTCTTTTATTGGTAGACGAAATAAATCGTTGTGAACATACCGTGCAGCAGGAACTGATGAATTTGATATTAAATAGAGAAATTAATGGCTATCAATTGCCTGAAAGTGTAAAAATTGTAGCAGCGATGAATCCTTCCGGTAAATATGGTGCGGACTTTGATTATCAAGTGGTAGATATGGATGTAGCGCAGGAAAACCGGTTTGTGTGGCTACACATGGAGCCTGATTATCGGCAGTGGTTAGATTGGGCAATAGCTGCAGACATTGAGCAAAAGGTGATCGAGTTTATTGCCGCCTTCCCGGAATATTTGCATAAAATCAACGAAGATGATATAAGAGCGACTCCGAGAAGCTATGAAAGAATTTCCGGTATTTATAAACTTTATAAGCAGAAAAAAGATTCCCTATCCAGGTCTGTATTTTTAAATGTCATAAGAGGAAATGTCGGGAAACTCATTGCAGAAGAGTTTGTTAACTTTGTTGAAGCCGATTATAACGCATTAATCTCTTATGAAGATGTGTTTTCCGGAAATTCCCTGCATGAATCTGTCAAAGAGAAAATTAAAAACGAAAGTCATACAAGGCTATATCTGGCTGCCAAAAATATTCTAATACACTTGGAAGCAACTTTTAAAAACGGTGGCCATGACACAAATTATACAATTGACAGACTGATTGAGTTTTTGAAAATCTATCCTGTGGATTTAATGATTGGAATCATGAAGGATATCAAAATGAGTTATACTGAAGTATACAAATATGCCATAGAAAATGAGGCTTTTGTAGAAGCCTATTTTGAATCTTATCGTTCAGTCAGGTGATATGGATGAAAACTTACTTTGATAGCCAGGCAGAAAGGCTTTACGAAAAAGCATCGGAAATCATTCACCATTTTATAACAGCAAAACATGACGCGGATAATATTCAGCCAGCTATTCCGGAGGATTTTAAAAAGGATTTTTTCAGCCTTGTAGACAAAGTAAATCTAAGCCTTTTGGAAGACAAAGATAATTTCTATGGGTATTTTTTGTTTCAAATGGCAAGAGAAATACGACTTGATATAAGCAGCCCTACTGCTGTGAATTTTAAAGGGGCGAAATATGTTATCTATTTTAATCCCGTAATTTTTTTGACTCTGAATATCAAACAAATGGAAAGTACGATAAAGCATGAAATTCTCCATATAGTATCTATGCATTTACTCAGGGCCAAACAAGTAAAGGATAGTTATAGCACCTTGGCAACAAATATCGCCATGGATATCGTAGTAAACACCCATCTGGAGCATCTGCCGCCATATGCGGCTACCCTGGAATGGGTAAATCTAAAATATTCTTTAAAGCTCCTGCCCTTCGAGCCTTTTGAATATTATGTGGAAAAGCTTCAAGCTGCCCTGGACTTACTCGAAATAGCTGAAGATGAAACAGAGGATGACAGCCAAAAAGATGAAAAAATAGCAATTGCGTATAATCCTGAAAAAACCCATGACATTTGGGCAGATTCCAGTGAGCTGGATGAACAAACGCTCAAAGAATTCACCGGCAAGTTTATTGATGCTTCGCAAAAAGGCACTATGCCAAACTATTTGGAAAACATGCTGTCATCACTTAACAACAGCAGGGCTGAGCTGCCTTGGAATTTGTATCTTAGAAGGTTGCTGGGCGCTGTTGAAAGCAATCCAAAGAAAACGATAACCAGAAGAAACCGGAGACAGCCTGATCGGTTGGATTTACGGGGCCAACTGAGGAGTCACAAAGCAAAAATTGCTGTTGCCCTTGACATCAGCGGCAGCATTAGTGATGAAGAATTTAACCAGGCTATACAAGAAGTACTCAGTATCGTGAAAAATTACAATCACGAAATTACGATCATCGAATGTGATAGTGCAATCAGACGGGTGTATAAAGTCAAATCTGTAAAGGATATTAAAGCTAGAAGCAATATCAGAGGCGGCACCAGGTTTACTCCGGTTTTTGAATATGCGAACACTAAGAAGATAAATTTATTAGTGTTTTTTACGGATGGCAAAGGTGAAGATCAACTTCGCTCAACACCCAGGGGCTATAAAACTTTATGGGTTATTACCGGAAAGGGAGATAAGCTTTCATTAAAAAAACCTTATGGGGTAGTTAAAAAGCTTACTAAAATTGCAGTTAAAGACAATACATTAGATACGAGTAATGTTGAAAAAGGTGGATATTCCATGAATAATCAAGAAAAAATTCATCTTTAGAATTCACCAAACCGGTATCAGTTGCCTTTCAAGGGATTATCGATAGTAAAATTTTATCTTTTTTGCAGCAAAGGAACCTTTTGTGTAAGGTTCCTTTTAAAATGATATTGGCCTGTCGTCACCACAACACAGTCTGTCAATGAAATGAGCGGCTCATTCAGCTAATGAAACTGCGTCAGAGTTTTTTTATCTTGCTGTGGGCATGATATAACTATTCGGAAATCTTAGGAGGTCATTATACAATGCCGACCGCAAATAAATATCCACTGACTTCTGCCGAAATTGGCAATCTATGGAATATGTATATGAGCGATACCTTGATCGTGTGTGTTAAAAAATATCTGATTGCAAAAGCTGAAGACCAGCAAATACGGACGATCCTGCAGCAAGCGCTAACCGTCTCGGAGAAACGGTCCCGCGACATAGCCGCCATTTTTCGTAGTGATAATGTGCCCATTCCAGTTGGCTTCAGCGACAAAGACGTAACCATAGAAGCCCCCCGGCTGTACTCGGATACTTTTGCGCTCTATCATGTTTTATCAAGAGCTAAATATGCCTTGCAAATGACGGCGCCTTTTCTTTTTCTAGCCGCTCGCCCGGACGTAAGGAACCTGTTTCAAGAAGCGGTCGCTTCTTCTGCAAAAATACTCGAAGACGCAACACAGGTTGCACTAACCAAAGGAATACTAATCCGATCACCTATTGTCAGCATACCGCAAACGCCCCATTTTGTGGAAAAGTCTAGTTATATCGGCCACATCATTGGTAAGCAGCGCCCAATCCATGTCGTCAGTCTCATGCATATTTTTCTTTCTATCCAAGAGAATCTCTTAGGTACAGCATTAATTACTGGGTTTGGCCAAGTCGCCCGTGATCCGGAATTAAAGAAGTACTTCCTCCGGGGAGCGGAAATCGGAATAAAACAGACCAAGGGGCTAAGCTCCAGGCTGAGGGATGAGGCTATTCCGATACCCTCAAGCCCGGACTCTATGCTCACCAGCTCTACCATACCACCTTTTTCAGATAAACTTATGATGAATCATATCATCCTGATAAACCAGTTTAACCTAGCTGACATTGGGGCTGCCGTAGGGCAGAGCAGCAGGGCCGATGTCGCTACTGATTACATGCGTATGGCAGCGGAAGTTATTCAATATGGAGAAGATGGGATAAATATTGCAATTAAGAACGGATGGCTGGAAGCGCCCCCGCAAGTGCTGAGCCATAAGGAACTGGCTTTGAGCGGCAAAAGCCCGTAGACCAAAGGAAACGTACAATGTCTTCCGACAGCTGCAGCTAGAGCAAACAGTAAACCAGCATTCCGCAAAGGTTGCTGGTTTACTGTTTGGATCCCTCATTTGCGGCTTCCCGCCCAGGTAAAAACGGCTCTATGCCTTCTCAGCTTTAGCACGACAGGCAGCACAATGACTGATGCCACGCCGATCTGAACGAGGTTGCCGGGTACCGATGTCATCGGTGCCAGCCAATTTCCATAAATAATCCCCTCAGCGCAATAATAACCAACTACCTTAATGATACAAGCCGCTATCAAAGCCAGAACATATGCGTTGATAGTCTGGTGCTTTTCGCCTATAGCGCCGACCGTATACCCCATGAGACCGGCAACAACCAGTGTAAAGGGGGCCCACAAAAACCAGCCGCCCACCACATCAAAAAGAGCCATGCCAATTCCTCCCGCCAAAGCGCCTAAGCGACGCCCGTAAAGAATGGCAATCATAAATAAAGGCACATTCCCCAAATGAATTAAACCGCCATGGGCGGCAATCGGCAGACGAACATTGACAAAAACCGTACAAATAAACACTAGAGCAATGCCCAATGCTGCATAAGCCAGTTGTTTGGTTTGACTTAAAAACCGTTGTTCCATACCGGCTTCCCCCCCTTTCCCGCCTTATTGAATCTAAGCTTAGCATCGCCGCTAAACTCAGACTGTTTGCAAAACATGTCTGTATTATAAATTAATTTTGACACTATTAAAATATACAGAATTTATATTTTAGATAGGAACAGATAAAAATCCCCAAGTACTGGCTCAGGAATTTTTCCTACCCTTATCAAATTTTATTGTTCAGTACTGGCATAATAGGCAACCGCCTTGGCGGTGTCGTAAATTTTGCCGCCGCCGATGCCGATGATCCTATCACTGCCTGTTGCCTCATAAGCCTTGATAAGACGGTTAATCTCGGTACATGAGCATTCGCCTCCGAACACCTCATAGGGCAGCGCGCTGTCATATTCTTTGTACTCTCTGCAAATGGCGCTTGTTGGGACAACAAAGCACCGGCCTACTTGCTTTACTAGACAAATGTCAAACGCCGGAAGCCCCGGCAATGCTTGTACCAAATCACGCCAAACCCTCAATCCAATATATTCACAGCCGTCCCCTACAAAATTCCAACGGCTGTTAGTTTATGGTATGATATAGGCAGGACTTTTTAATCGGAGTTCTATGGTTGGACGGAGTGATTCATGATAATATAAATACAATACTTAGAACTGGGAAGGGATTAGGATGAAGATCGGCTTTTTTGACTCTGGTATTGGCGGCTTAACGGTTCTTGGTCATGCCTTAAAAATACTGCCATTTGCTGACTACATTTACTATGCTGATATTGAGCATATGCCTTATGGGGAAAAGACAAAAATTGAAGTAAGGCAATATGTTCAAAATGCTATGGATTATTTGGCCGGGATTAAAGTAGATGCTGTGGTAATTGCTTGTAATACAGCAACAAGTGTCGCTGACATGAAATTGCGAAAGAATTATAGTTTCCCGATCATTGGCATGGAACCTGCTGTAAAACCGGCAGTTGCTTATTGTAAAGAAAGAGGCAAAAAGGTATTGGTATTGGCAACCAGCCTTACTTTACGGGAGAAAAAATTCAACCAATTGGTGCACAGGCTTGATGCGGCAGAAATGGTTGATACGCTGGCGTTAGGCGGCCTGGTAAAATTTGCCGAGCAGTTTGAATTTGGCACTTTAAGTGTAAATCAGTATTTGCAAAAGGAATTCGCAGCTTTAAAGCCATCTGATTACGGCGCCGTTGTGCTTGGTTGTACGCATTTTCCATTATTTACCCCGATTTTGCAACAATCGTTTACCAGGGAAACTGTTTTTTTCGACGGAAGTGTCGGAACCATAAATTATTTGGCCGATATCGTAAAACAGAAAGGAATATCTCCCAGTGTTGATGATAAAATTAAATTTGTAATTACAAACGGCAAACTCCCGCCAAATGACGTTGATTATAAAAAACTATTACAAACTTATTTGCATAGCATATAAACCACTGGTATACTGTCGTAATAAATGTCCCTGCTGGATTATGCTAAATCTTTAATAGTATATTTGTTTGCCATACAAAAACACCTTCCAGATTACCGTAAAAATCCGGAAGGTGTTTTTTTCGCTGTTACCAGTGTTTATGGCACTCCGGGTCACACGGTGCGGAATAGAAATATGCCACGCTGCCGGGACCGTTAAATTCCGGTTACTCCCTCAACTGATGTTGGCGTTCATTATAAAATTGTATCCATTTTAATACATGACCTAAAACCGGTATGAAATTTCTCCCGATATCAGTTAATGAATATTCTACTTTTGGCGGTATTTCCTTATATATTTCTCTATGTACGATTCCATCACGTTCGAGTTCTCTTAACTGTTGGGTGAGTATGCCCTGGGAGATATCGGGCAACAATTTATTAAGCTCGTTAAATCTTTTCGTGCCATCACTTAAAAACAATAGAATGACAAATTTCCATTTGCCTGCAATTAATTTCTGAGCCAACAGCATTTGATTGACCGTCACCGGACACATGCCCCTGATCGATGTTTTGGGCATACGAGAAATCCTCCTTAGTACTTTTCATATTAGTATATCATATAATTATTCGTACTTGTGGAATAACAGATTATACTATATTATTCTATTAACGCTTAAATATCCGGATATACCAATTTCATACAGAAATGCTTCATGCGTGAAGAATCAGCTGATTAGCAAGAACTAAAGGCTAAGTTTATCGACATACGATAGAGTTAGTCTTTAGTTTTTTTTTACAGAAAGTATAAGTACTTTCTGTTGCATAAGTGCAACGAACGGCTGTCGCCCTTGCCTAGGCTCGGTGCTAGCCGGGTTTTCCAACGGTAGTGAAGGGAGGTGGTTTGATGAGTGAGCAAAAAAGTGTATTAAAAATTGAAGGCATGTCCTGCAATGGCTGCAGGGGAAAAGTAGAAAAAAGACTTGCTGCAATTCCCGGAGTAACGCATGTCACTGTTGAGCTGGAAGCGAGACAGGCAACCATTATTGGTTCGGCGAAGACGGACGTATTGGTCGAGGCAATAGAAGATCTCGGCTTTACCGTAATTGACTAGAGCCTTACTGTTTATTGAAGGGGGTTAGAAAGAGTGAGCCGCAAACAAGCGAAACTGTTGCTTTATGGTACGTTGACCATTGCCTTGTCGTTGGGGACGCAGGGGATAACCTTGGCCGAGGATTCCGCGGCCAAGACGGCGCAGGAGGAACAGCAGCTAGAACCGTCTGATCAAATTCCGATGACGGAAATAGAAGTTCAAGAAAGAAGAAAACAGGAACTCGTCATCGGACAGACTCCCACTGCGGAAGGGGTAACCAATTACGTGGTTACCCGCAGTTCCACCGGCAGTAAAACAGAGGCGGAGACGAAAGATATTCCGCAGACGGTCACTGCAATCGGTCAGAAAGTCATTGAAGAGCAACATGCCGATACGGTGGCCAAAGTACTGGCCAATGTTGCCGGGGTTAATACCGACACTGGTGTATGGAATCCCAATGCCAATTTAAATCCGTCTTTTTATATTCGCGGTTTTGCAGCAAATAATTATTTTTTTGATGGTTTATATGATCCCTCAGGTGTGGCGGGATGGACCGGAAATCTAGATCGCATTGAAGTGCTTAAAGGGCCTAGTTCGCTGTTTTTTGGCCAGATGCAGCCCGGGGGGATTATCAACTATATCACAAAAAAACCGCTGACGGAAGAAGCTTATTCCATCGGGCTGGAGTATGGTTCCTGGGGCAGCAGAAGTGTCAGTTTCGACGCATCGGTTCCCCTAACGCAAGATGGTAAATGGCTGTCTAGAACCATTGTGTCTACAGATCACCTGGCGCAATTTCAAAAAAATGTTCATAATAATCATTTTAACGGCAGCTTGATTGTACAGGGACAACCGCGCAATGATACTACCTACACATTTCAGGCAATGTATAATCATTATAATCTTGCCGGCGGCTATGTCGGCGGATTACCGGCCATTGGCACAATTGTTGCACCATACAGGCTTGTTCCTTATGACGCCAATTATTATGACCCCGGTCAACGGCATTATTTTATTGGCCGCGCGCTCAGCGCCAGAGTGGACCATCAGATTAACGATATCTGGACAGTCACTTCGGCTGTTCGTTACAGCGGAACCCACAATGACCGGAGGTATATCGGTGATGAACGCTGGGTTGACGGGGATTATACAACAGGGAAAATATTATCTTATTATAGCTGGGATATCTATAATACCGACACCTATGCCTGGGATACAACCGCTAATGCCAAATTTACGGCGGGCGGACTGGCTCATCATGTGACTCTGGGTTATGAATGGTCCAGGTATAAACAGACCTGGCCCATATCGGCAGGCGAAACGCTCACCCCTGTGGATTATCTCAAGCCGGTATTTGATCCCAAGCCTGCTGCGGAGGTAAGCCCTTGGAGATCGACGTCCAAGTACCGGCATAGTACTTATTTAGCCGATACAGTGGCTGTTTCGGATAAACTAAGGGTTTCGGGAGGGCTCAGCCATGCCTCCTACGCTCAGACTGTCGATGATACCGGAGGGAGCGTATCTGACACAACCTACCGGGTCGGTTCGACTTATGAGTCATCGCCTGGGCTTACCTGGTTTATTGGCTATGGTACATCTTTTAATTATAATTCGTCGCAAAACATCCGGGTTGGCGGACAACCTGTCGGAATTCAAACATTTAAACCCAAAAGGGGCCGCCAGCTTGAGGGTGGCGTCAAATTTAACATTAGTGACAAAGCCAGCCTGACATTATCGCGTTACAACATTCATCAAACAAACATTATTACCAATCTGGGAACTACCGCCGATACTGATTACCGGTTAATTGGGGAACAGGCAAGCCGGGGCTACGAACTGGATCTTAGTTACCAGATTAAGCCAGGGTGGAATCTGCTGGCGGCCTATTCAAATAATGATTCAACTGTGGTCAAAAACCCCCAGTATCCTGCATGGGTTGGCAAACAAACTGTAGCAGTACCTAAACAGACATTTAGATTATGGTCGACTTACGAAATTCAGGGTGGTGCCTGGCAAGGCTTCGGTTTCGGCGGCGGGATAACCCATGTGAGCAAACGACCTTTTGACACGCTTAACACAACCTGGGTTCCCGGGTATAACGTTATGGACGCGGTTGTGTATTATAAGGCCAATGCCTGGAAATATTCATTGAATGTCTACAACTTGGCCAATAAAAAGTACTATGCGGCGCAAACCGGCGTATCGGTGTATGCAGGAATTCCCCGCAGCTTTACTTTAAGAGCGGAACGGGAACTTTGATCTTAACCCGGCGGCTGCAGGGGCGATACTCCGCTCCCTGTGATGCCGCATTCGCAGCGGGCGCTTTATAAATCGGAAAATCTATGGGATGGAGCGGTAAATACATGGAAAAGCATCCGTATATGAAGGCAACCGGGATCTCTTTCGTTTTGCATATAGCATTATTGGCCTGCTTTACAATCGTGCTAAAACAGTTTACTCCAGCTTCGGTCGCCGCTCCTATTGCGATTGACTTTGCGCCGGCGACTGTGGCAGATACCGGTGATACTTTGAATCAATTAAGTTCCGCCGCTGCGGTGCAGGAAGTCTCACGGCAGCAGGAACAGCAAATGCTGGCGGAACCGGCTGAAAAGAAACAGCAATCCAAGCTGGTACAGGACCGTCAGCGGCAGGAGCAGCTCAGCGAGACGTCAAGCGCGTCCGCTGTTGTCGCTAACGCTGCCGCGGCCCTGCCTGATCGGCCTGATGGCGGCGGGGGAAGCACAGCCGTTGCGGCTGATGGCGAGGGCAATAAGCCGGCTATCCGGACCCAGGCCGGACTAGTTTCCGGTTCGCGCCCTGCATACCCGCGCGATGCCTGGAAGGCCGGCTGGGAGGGCGTAGTGATTGTGCGGGTACTGGTCGGCACGGACGGTTCCGCCTTAAGCATTTCAGTCCAGCACAGCAGCGGCTATGCTTCCCTCGACGCGGCTGCTGCCCAGGCGGTAGGACAATGGCGATTTTCCCCGGCGCGCAGCGGGGCTGCTGCTGTGGAAAGTTTTTATGATGTAAAAGTAAAATTCAGGCTTGCCGACGGCAAATAAGCCGGTGGCAATCATACAGGAGGATGAAGCGTAATGTTAGAGATACTGATCAAAGGCGGCTGGGTAATGGCGCCGCTGGGACTTTGCTCGATTGTGGCCGGTGCGGTCATAGTTGAGAGATTTTTTTATTTTAGAAAAATTAAAGCGGCCAATCAGGCTGAAGAAGTGATTAAACTAATTGGCAAGGGGAACACGGATGATGCAAAGCTCCTGGTCCGAGGAGGAAAAATCCCGCTGTTAAAAGTTTTGGCGGCAGGAATCGAGCACCGTCTGCAAGCAGTTGCTGCGATGGAGGCGGCGGCAATTGTTGAGATCGCCAAAATGAAACGGGGCTTTCCTGTCCTTGACACGATTATTACCCTTTCTCCCCTGCTGGGATTACTGGGGACGATTATCGGTATGATCAGTTCATTCCAGGTGATGGCAATAGGCGGCATGGGACAGCCCCATGCGGTTACCGGCGGGGTGGCTGAGGCTTTAATTGCCACTGCAACAGGCATTGGTGTTGCCATCGTTAGTTTAATTCCCTATAACTATTTTTTGTCCAAGGTCGAGGCGGAGACTGCGGTTATTGAGTACTATGCAACTCAGTTGGAAGTAACGCTGGGCATAGTGCAAGTCAGGAGTGAAAAACATGAAAATAGCAAGAAATCCTCCTAAAAAAGCCCGGATTGAGATTATTCCAATGATTGACACCATGTTTTTCCTGTTGGTTTTTTTTATGATTGCCACGCTGTCGATGACCGATCAAAGCGGTCTGCCGGTCAATCTTCCGCAGGCCAGCGGGATTAAAACCGACAGCCCGCAGGTATTTACCCTTACACTGACTAAGGATAACAAGCTTTTTTATGAGAAAGAGCCGATCGCTTCACCGGCCGCTGCCGCCCTTCGCCTTGCGCAGCAAAGCAAAGACCAGCCGGTATCGGTCATTGTGAATGCAGACCGCAGCGTCGAGCATGGACGTGTCATTGAGTTAATGGCTGCTATCCGTCAAAGCGGCATAACCAAAATAGCTGTTGCCGTCAATCCCTCTTAAAGAAAAGCATGGCAAAGGTGGATCACTTATGTTGAATTTTTTTCGGCTGGCCTGGAAGATTTCCCGCGGCTTCTGGAAGTCGGAGGGAAAATGGTACGCCCGTCTTCTGGCGGTAACTGTTATTGCGCTGCAGATGCTGAACGTATATGTAATGGTACAATACAATATGTGGCAAAATCAGTTTTATAGCACGATCCAGGAAATGAATAGCGCCAGGTTTTTTCATCTTTTTCTCTATTGGCCGGTATTTACGCTGATTTTTCTTGTTGTCGATGTCAATAAGCTCTATTTGCAGCAAATGCTGGAGGTCAGGTGGCGAACTTGGCTGACGAATTATTATCTCCAGGAATGGCTGAGCAAACGGACTTATTACCTGATGCAAATTTTGGATTATGGTACAGATAATCCCGATCAGCGAATCAGTGAAGATGTGCGTTTATTTGTTTCTTATCTGCTGGAATTGTCGTTTGGCTTATTCAGGTCCACCCTTACCTTAGCTTCATTTATCGTTGTTCTATGGAATTTGTCCGGAGTCGTTGATTTGACCGTCGGTCCATATGAGATCAGTATTCATGGCTATATGGTCTGGGTGGCAATTCTCTATGCCGTAGCCGGCTCCTGGCTAACAGCGGTGGTTGGCAATTCGCTGATCAGGCTAAATTTTGTTCAGCAGCGCTATGAGGCCGATTTTCGCTTTAGCTTAATCCGGTTGCGCGAAAATGGCGAAGGTATAGCCTTTTACAACGGTGAGCACAGGGAGCGGGCCAGTTTTACAAAACGCTTTCAGTTCATTATTGAAAATTTTCGTGATCTCATGTCTGGTCAGCGAAAACTTTCTTATGTGACTTTATTACACTGGCGGCTTTCTTTTTTACTGCCTTATCTCATATCCGTACCGCGCATCTTTGAGGGAAAAATGCAATTGGGAGGCTTGTTTCAGACGGCTACGGCTTTTACCCAGGTAGAGCAATCCTTATCGTTTTTTATCGACAAATTTTATTCGATGAACGAAGCGTCACTGGCTGAGCTGCAGGCAGTGACACAACGACTGAGCAGTTTTGCCGAGAATATCGGCAGTATGCACGAAACGGCAATTCGCAATTCTATTACAATCAGTCACACACCCGGCGGGCTGCTGGGTATTGCTGGCCTAAGTGTTGAGCTGCCCACGGGCGAAGTGCTGTTAAAAAACCTGGAGCTAGAAGTGCGGGCCGGGGACAGCTTGCTGATTACCGGTGCATCGGGAAGCGGCAAAAGCACATTGATGAAAACGCTTGCCGGGATCTGGCCCTTTGGTCAAGGCCAAATTCGTATACCTGAAGGGGAAAGCATGCTGTTTTTGCCGCAAAAGCCTTATCTGCCGTTAGGCACTATTCGTGAAATACTTGCTTATCCAGCAGCGTCCGGTTTTTTTACAGAGCAAAAGCTCCGGGAAATTATGGCAATGTGCAAACTGGGGGAATTCATGGATCGTCTGGATGAAAACGGAAATTGGTCACAGATTCTTTCACTGGGCGAACAGCAGCGGATCGCATTTGGCAGGGCAATCTTACATCGCCCGCAATGGCTGTTTCTTGATGAGGCTACATCCGCATTGGATGAACAGACCGAAATGGCGATGCACCGTTTATTGCATGAGCAACTGTCCGGCTCGACAATTATTAGTGTCGGCCATCGCAGCACACTGCTGGAATATCACGACAGAATCCTCAATATTACGGAAGCCGGCAGTTGGAAGCTTTCGGCCTGATGCTTCGGGGAGTATATAGATTATGGGTTTTTGCTGCTTTGTCCGCTTTTGTATTTCCAAAACTCTTTCGGTTAGGCTTCTGCTGTGAAAAGTATGCCAAGAATAGACCAAGCGCCGGCTTAACCTATTCTTGGTCTCGCTTACTCTTGTTTTATTACTGACACTATTATTCTGCACCGTTAGACGTTTAGGGACATTTAGAGGGACATTTAGAGAGGGACATTTAGGGGACATTTAGGGACGTTCCTTTTTTGTCAACATTTTGCCACAATGCCCGAAAGATGCCAGTCACTCTTTCAATCTGGCGAATCACTAATCCCGCCTCTTTTATTTTCTTAGCATGGTATCGCGCTTGGCTTTTCCATGAACCGCTCTCGTGCGGTTCGCTCCCATTCGTATATTGCATAATTCTGCGATGAATCTCTCTGTCATCTATACTTTTTCCTAAAAGTTCAAATCTGTCAAAGTCTCTATCGAAGTAGACGAATCCATTCATTACGCCGGTTAGCTCTAGCGCAAATTCAGTATCAGTTTAAAGTTCCGCCAAATAGATATCCTATAACTACTAAATGAGTATTCTTCCAGGTTTATTCACTAGCCTCGCTTTCACCGGATTCTGAAGTATATAGCGCTGCAACGGAATAAAATATTCGTCCACTTCTACCGCTACTCTTTTTTATAACGACTCACTATCAGCGCTACGCTACGTTAATATTTACGGCTAAAGTACATTGCGTATTTGGTCAGTGGCGTTTTATCATTATCGATATATCTCCCAGACGCTTTTCCCTCACGAGAGGATGAACGTGATCACTCATTAAACAATAGCTATTCCACGAAATACGATATCATAAAAGCCACTGCTGCTTAATTGGCGCGCCTGCCTTCCCGCTTGTCATCGCCTTTGGTTCTACCAAAACAATTTCTTGACAAAAAAGGAACGTCCCCAAATTGTCCGCCCTGATTCCCTTAAAGTAGCCATAAAGATACAATTTAAGCATGTCAGCCGGATTATAGGTTTACGGCCGGTTGTTTTGGGCGAGGCATAGGTAAGTCCCATTTGATTAAAATCTAAACTATCGGCGAAGATATCACTTACCCGGACCGCGTTAGTATCGTTTATGATTTCCTCAAACGTTACCGGTATGAGTTAAATTTGCTTTCTGTGGTGGGGCTAATATAGCGCGACATAACTCACCTCTAGACCTAAATTTTCTATAGGTCTATTATACTAGCTTTTTCCTTAATTTTCTTGCTCTAAGCTGTTTTCGCACAGCCTAACTCCCCCTTTGTCCGCTATACTCTCCCGTTTTTTCGTTTTTGGTAGTTATCTTTCAAAATCATTTCAATTATTTCTTTTGTAGAACCATCGTCTGGCTCAGCTTCATCCCAGTCTTTACCAAACATCATATCATTAGTTCTAATTAGAAAACTAAATTCAATCCAACGCTCCTCAATGATTAAGGTAAAAATGTAAGCTAGTCTATTTATCATAAATTTATTGAGTGTTTTCATGTCAGTTTCCGATAATTGGTTATTGGGATGCGCATGCATATCTTCTATTGGACCATTTCGGAAAGCAAAGTGAGTTACAGCTTTAGAAATCATATTAATATTTGCCTTTGTTAAGATTTCTTTTTTAGTGAGCATATTCATTTCCCTTGTACTTTCTGTTTTACCGAGAAGATACTCCTCAAGGATTGAATTTCTAACTGTAATACCATGCTTTTTCCGCATATAGGTTATTTTTGTTTTTTTAACTTCGTATAAATCTGCTATCATTGAGTCGGTAATTGCATCATCAATAAACATGCTTTTTAGATCTTTAGGCGACAACTCCTCCAGTCTTAATTTCTCTCCCTTGGTTTTCATTTCCAGAAGAGCATCATACACCCCCATGCAAAACCACCCCTTCTTTAGAGTCATGACAAATTCTAATGGACGATTTTTCTAAGTCTGTCAAGTACGCTAACAGCAACACAGACCAGCTAATAGAAGTAAAGCGAAAAACACAAAATTTAATCTAGGCAAAATGAGTATAGCAAACAAACCTTTCTCAAATGCGAACGTTACTCAAAAAAAGCACATAAAGGTTCATTTAATTAATGCTAGCTAGCTGCTTTTGACAGACTTTTTGATAAATTCCGACCTGCTAATCAGGGGTAAGCCAACGGAACGACTGCCTGTTCTTCAATACCGAAAAAATGATTCGCAGCAATTTATTCATAACGCCACCTAACGCTTGCTTCTTGGTTTCGGTTTTCTGTTGGTAATACTAATACTCATAAATCACCGGGGTAACCTGCTTGCCTTTTGATTCTTTACGATCAGCGCTGCAACGGAATAAAATATTCATCCACTTTTACGGGTACGATTTTATAACGACTCGCTATCAGCGCTACGCTAAGTTAATATTTACGGCTAAAGTACATTGCGTATTTGGTCAGTGGCGTTTTATCATTATCGATATATCTCCCAGACGCTTTTCCCTCACGAGAGGATGAACGTGATCACTCATTAAACAATAGCTATTCCACGAAATACGATATCATAAAAGCCACTGCTGCTTAATTGGCGCGCCTGCCTTCCCGCTTGTCATCGCCTTTGGTTCTACCAAAACAATTTCTTGACAAAAAAGGAACGTCCCCAATTGTCAATGTTACTTTCTAATCAAAGAACATACATATTTCATTCTTTTTCTTTTAGTCAAATCCACGATAAGTTGAAAAGCTTTGCTTGCGTATCCTTTATTCCAATATTGGCTCCCAGCCAATAACCAATTTGGGCGATATGGCTGCTCGCATCCTGATGACTTAGCGATATCATCCCTATCGCTTTTTTCTCTAGAACAATCGCAAATAAATCGGCGCAGTTCTCAGCAGCCCATTTTTTATTGGTTTCCATAAAATCCTGTTTGGATATCTTAACAGAGCGATTCGAACCTAAAGCTTCAGCCAAACAATCATCATGATTAAGAAACCATATAAGCCCATTCATATGTTCATCAATAGATTCGAGAACGATGTTATCATTTTTCATCAACAGATCCATTCCCTTCGTTCAGGACAGAGAGCGGAATGAAACCTCCGCTGGGTGTTGCCCGCTTGCGGCGCTGATTGCGACAATACAGAACCGTGACGTTTCTCCATACTAAGCTTTAGCTTTTTCCCTTGATATTCCTTTTTCTTCATTCCCATTTGAGATCGGCGGAAATTAATCGCACTCGTTCCTCTACTTGAAGAAACGCACCATTTATAAATCATCTTCTCATAGCCTTTCAATTGGATCAAAAGACTTTACAAAGATGGTCACATAAATCCCATGAAAAAACATGGCTCATTAATTGCTCGGCTTCTTGCAAGGTAAAGGTTTTTCTGTCAAACACCAAAACTGCTAAAAGTTTTGCCTCGTGATACCCCGTGTTCCACAATGCATAGCCAAGCTCATTTGATTTTGCGATGTTTTTAGCCAGTTTCCTGATATCGCCGGTAGCAACACACCAATACTGTTGCTTTCGGGAATTCCCATTCTAACAACACTGGCTTTATGCTGCTCGGAACCTAAGGCCAGTAATTTTGAAATAATGTCAGCACATTCCACCCTCATTCTCCCAAAGCTTTTCGCAAGTCAGCGATTTTTTCACCGCTGTGCCATAATCTTTAAGCATCAAGAATTACTCCCGCAAGTGCCGCACTGAAGCAGGCCTATACCTATCAATTCAATAGCCGTATCAATCATCTCATCAAGGTCAACCCGGCAGTTTTGCAATATCCCGGTACGACGGGAAAGAAAGATGCCCTCGGATACCGAGTACAAGTACAGGGCCAGCTTACGAGGCTCAACAGGTCGCAATTCATGGCAGTTGATGCCCTCCCGTATCACGTCCTCCATGATGAATACGATTTCTTGTGCTTTTTGGTGCAATCTGTGATCAATTCCGGGGGCAGGCCAATGCCTGACATGGGATTGATGGCCAGGTGTATCATTTCAAATCGCTGCGGCTCCTGATAATAAAACTTTTTATAGGCGTAATAGATATCCCTGAGACGATTACCGGCGTGGTTTTGAGCCTGAGCTGGACAACGGAGTTCATCAATAAGGCATTGAAAAGAATCGTTACAAATGTGAAAAAACACTTCCGGCTTATTGCGGAAATAAAAGTACAACGGTCCGGTTGAAATCCCCGCGGCTTCAGCAATATTGCGCATCGTCGTTTTATGATAACCGAGCGATAAAAACAACTCCCGAGACTTTTCCACAATCACAGCCCGCGTATCTGGCAGTTGGCCATTTTCGGTCATCGTGCCTTCCTCTCCACTCACAATTTGGCCAGTAACCTTTCATAAGGTTCAACCATCTTGCTCATCAATTGTTTTTCATAAATTTCTTTGCGCACAAAACGGAAGCTTGACAAGTATGCTCATCAATAAATTACGCAACCGGACGGAATAATCCTTTTGCGGAAAATCATAAATTCCGTGATTTTTATAGTAGCGATGGTCGGCGATAAACGGAAAACGAATGTTTCCCCATATTTCATCCCGAAAAATCTTATGTCCACCCAAACCGAGGAATGTAGGCGGTTTAATATAATGACTGCTGGCATATTCAATACTGCGGCCGGCCAGTTGAGTTAGCAACCGATCAACCTTGCCAGGATCACCAGCCTCTTCATCTGTCACGATGCCCACTAGGTTAGCCTGCTGCCATTCGGTATAAGCCGTAAAAATCTGCCGAAGATTGGGCAACTGTCGTAGCGGCCCGCTAATAAGGAAACCGATTTGCTTACCAGCGAAGGAAGGTATATGGGTGTTAAAAAAAGTTCTGTCAAAAAAGGTTTTCCAGATGGAAGATAAATATCTGTCGCGGATAGCGCCGGCAAAAATCAGGACATCCGCCGTTTTCAGCGTATTATGATAAAAGTTAATAAAATCATCTTTGCCGTCATAGCTGCAAGTATTATCATAACCACAGCGAAGACACCCTAGGCAACCGCCCTTAATAGTAAGAGCGCGTAAATGAACCACCTGGGCCTGGCCGTTAAAAACAGCCGTCAGGTGGGTAAGCATACGGTTGAGGCTGGCCTGGCCCTCTTCCTCTGCCGCATCCGTCAGTATCACTACTTTGCGGCCCAGCGTCTCCACTTTGGTTGGTTCATCAACCGGCACATATTCGACGTTATGGGTAAGCGGAAAATACTCCCTGGCAGCAGCTTCATCCTGTTGCACGGCCTGAAAAAAACCACGGACAAATTGCAATAGACGTTCCCGTTCAGCCTCTTTAAACAGATCGTTCATATCGGCCGAGTAGCCGGCATAAAACTTCATGTCCCAATCGTCGCAAATTCCCCTAAGATAGTTATGCGCCGTGTGATCGAAAAACCGGATGGAAGTGGTTAGTACAGCGGCAGGCTTGCCACTGAAAGCCGGTATGGCTTTTCGTTCATTGACCAACTCAATAAAGCGTTTATAATTGCCATGAACCAAGAAAATATAAAGCGGAAAGGCCCATAATACGGCATCAGCCGCCTTAACTTTGCGAATAATGTCATCAAAAACCGCTTCGTTTTTCTCTATATGCTTGATCTGCTGGGCAATATCTATGATTTCAAAGCTAGTTTCCGGATACTTTTTCTGAATAAAAGCTACATATTGCATGGTTACACTAACCTGCCCTTTGGGGCTTCCCTTCAGTACAATAATCCTCATCGGCGCCACCCTCTATAAAGTTGTTATATTAGCTGTCAAGCAAATTTTTTTGCTTCTGAACGGACGGCAATCAAAAGGTCGGCAAAGCTGTTTCCCTGGTTTCCAGAAAGCGTTGATCGCCTTCTTCATCAACTTTTGGCGACTAAGCGACGGGGCAGAGCTTAGTCACGACACACTGGTGAAGCAAGCAAGGGACTTACAGAATTATGTAAGTCCCTTGCTTGCTTTTTCTTCCTTTTTTTCTTCTCTAGCCATTATCTGTTCCACGCTGCAGATCGTCCGCCGAAAAAGTGTCAACTCCGACTTCATACTTCATCAGAGTATCTTTGTTTTCCTGGGCTGTTTCTTCAAGTAGGTTCTGATCGCCTGCAACCGATTTTCCGTCAATGTTTTTCCCGTTCCAAAACCGGTATACTTTGATGTTATCGTTCATTGTTTGCCTCCTTCATTATACGTAGTTTCATAGTCACGCCTAATTGGACGCGGCAGGTGTTTCCTATGCTTAATGTCGTCCCTTGATATTATTTCCCCGACGAGAGAGCAATATTACACTACCAAAAAAAGCCTCCCATCGGATCTGTACAAACGGGACGTTTGGACGTTTGGGACGTTTGTGGGACGTTTGGGACGTTTGGGGACGTTCCTTTTTTGTCAACATTTTGCCACAATACCCGAAAGATGCCAGTCACTCTTTCAATCTGGCGAATCACTAATCCCGCCTCTTTTAGTTTTCTTAGCATGGTATCGCGCTTGGCTTTTCCATGAACCGCTCTCGTGCGGTTCGCCTCCCATTCGTATATTGCATAATTCTGCGCTGAATCTCTCTGTTATCTATACTTTTTTCCTAAAAGTTCAAATCTGTCATCATTCTCTATTCGATGTAGACAAATCCATTCATTACGCCCGGTTAGCTCTAGCGCAAATTCAGTATCAGTGTAAAGTTCCGCCAAATAGATATCCTATAACTACTAAATGAGTATTCTTCCAGGTTTATTCACTAGCCTCGCTTTCACCGGATTCTGAAGTATATAGCGCTGCAACGGAATAAAATATTCGTCCACTTCTACCGCTACGTTAGTATTTGCGGTTAAAGTACATTGCGTATTTGGTCAGTGGCGTTTCATAATCAGCGACATATCTCCCAGACGCTTTTCCCTCACGAGAGAATGAACGTGATCACTCATTAAACAATAGCTATTCCACGAAATACGGTATCATAAAAGCCACTGCTGCTCAATTGGCGCCCCTGACTTCCCGCTTGTCATCACCTTTGGTTCTACCAAAACAATTTCTTGACAAAAAAGGAACGTCCCCAATTGTCTTGCCAATTGTCTTGGCGGTTAATTTAAAAAGGATAGCAGCATTGGTAACTCCAATATTGCTATCCTTACTTGTTTTTCCCCCAAAGGTCCGAGAGGGGGGCGATAATCGAGGCGGATTGCTGAGCCTGGCAATTTAAAAACCAGGATTAGTGGTTTCGGAACGTCTCAAATGACTGATTCAGGGCAAAAGAGAGGGCATCTGCCACAGCATAAGGCAACATGGAGCCATGGCTTTCGTCAACCTGCTCCTTAAAGCTTATGTGAAGGCCGGGTAGTCCCCATAAGTCGATGGCGATCTCCTTTCCCGTTGGTCCGGAGCGGAACTTCGCCATCGAGGCGGCTTCAGCTTTCGAGATCCCTTTCCGCAGAGCCTGTTTGCCGGATTTCTCTATCAGCAGACGAAGGGAAGCTTTGTCACTCCTTGCCTGCATGCTCTCCGTGAAAGTAGAATGCTCCGCCAGAATCGAGCCGCCATTCCACCATATGGACGGATCGGCGGCCACATAAGCTTGGAAGGAGGTGGGATGGGTATATAGGATATGCAGGGCAAACAAGCCCGCCAAGGAATGGCCGAATAAGGTCTGCTGGTTGCGGTCGATCGGCGCAAGCTTCTCAATAACCGGCTTAAGCTCCGTTTCGATGGAGGCGAAGAATGTGTCCTGGCCGCCGGTTGCGAGGGCCTTCTTGCCTTTAATCCCAGCGGGGATCAGGTCCGGCAGGGTAGGCGGCGTGAGATCAAAATAACGTCTGCCGATGTCGAGGGCCGAATCAGCCGGATAGCCTATACCAACCGTTACTACCGGGCAGAAGCCGGCAGCTGTCTGGGCAGCCTGCATCATAGGAAAAGTCAGGTTTCCGTCAAGCAGGTATATCACTGGATAACCATTGACGGGCACGGGGCCAACTGGCACCGAAACGAAAATACGATACGTGCCGCCATGTTTTTGGAAGTAAAGATCAAAGCTCTTAATCTGGTACTCAGTCAATCCGTCCACCAAAGAACTGGCAGAATCCGCTGGCAAACCATTCGGGGACGCAGGTATCTTAACCTGATTAAATGACTCTATTTCTCGACCAGAGGCGCTTGTACACATACTTAAAAGAAAAATAGCACAAACCAGGGTTGTCCATTTGTGAAATTCATACCGGTATTTCATCGTTAAAAGGCTCCCTTTCCTTCGTCTCATACGACACCACCTCGCCTCTTGTCGCATTGGGGGCGGGCTAACAAACACGGCAATGTACACTCCGATCATCTACATTGTCAAGAAAACGTTTATTGCAATTTAAAAATTATAGTTCAGGGATATCCAATAGTTCCGCCCCGCCAGGTAAGTGCCGGCCGTTTCTTTTCCCACGGAGAAATATTCATAGTAAGTCGCGCCATTGATAACGACGGCCTTGCCGAAATCTTTATCCAGCACATTATTGATTGCGAAATTCAACGTGACATCCTCGGATAGCTTACGGGATACACCCAAGTCAAGTACTGTATAGGATTTAAAGTATTCGCCAAACGCATTGACAACCCCCTGCTCTGTAGTGTTAAGCTGCTTTTTGGTATAACGATTCATCTTGCCGCGGTATTCCGCCCTCAGCCAAGTGGTGGTCTTTTCGTCAGTTTGCCAATTAAGCCGCGCGTTTACCGCGTGCTTCGGGATATTATTGAGTGGAGCGCCATCATTATCGCCGCCGATCTGTTCGGTCATCGTATAGGTATAGTTCAGACTCAATGACAAGTCTTCAGCCACTGGAATCTTGCTGCCGAATTCAAGCCCGTTGGTCTTGGCTTTACCGACGTTTTCGTAAGTTTGCGCCTGATGGCCGTCAATTACACCAAGGTCAACACCACTATTGATTTTATTTTTGAAATCAGTGTGGAACAGTGTGGCGTTTGCGCTGAAGCCGCTAGGATCTTGGTAATAAAAGCCCACTTCCTTATTTACGCTTTCCTCCGGCTTGAGGTCGGGGTTGCCGTAAACATGTATCGGATTTGAGTTTCCAGCCCCGCCGGTAAAGCCGCTAACACCGTCCACCGACTGCGCCAAGGTAGGGGCTTTAAAGCCGGTGCTGACGCCGCCTTTCAGCGTCCACTTGTCGTTGGCCTTCCAGACCAGGTAGCCCCGCGGACTGACATGTCCGCCCAAATAACGATGGCGGTCATAACGCGCACCGTAAGTCAGGGCCAAATCCTCCTGCAGCCGCCATTCGTCTTCCGCAAACAGCGAAGCGGTTTGATTGCTGAGTTTGCCCACGCCGCCGCTGGTCAACACCCCATCCTCCAGTTGTTCATGCCAGTACCGGCCGCCAACGGTCAACCTATGAACGTCGCTGACCGGCGCAACCAGTTTGGTCTCAAAGATAATGTTAGGATTCTTCATCTTGCGGTCAGTATTGTCGTGTATATATCCTTTCAATTCGGTGGTGTTATAGGTCAGGGTTGTGTGCCAGTCGCCATAGGAAACTTTATTGTCGCTGCCTAACGTCAGCTTGTCGCGTTCAATACGCCTGTCCACCTTTCCGCCGTAATCGCTGATGGCTGTATCGGCGTCCAGCCAGAGACTGTTTTGGTCATCCTGTTTCCACATTACTTTGCCGCCCAGACTGTAGTTTCTGAGTGGAGAAGGATTGGCGGCCGCTCCTGTGTCGGGCAATACATTGCCCAGATCATCCTTACCAGAGGATCCGGCCCGCCGGAGAAAGTTGCCGCGCAAGGCCAGCCCCACTTTATCTTCGGTCAGGGGGCCACTCGAATAGAAAGAATAACGGGAGATGCTTCCCCTGTCCGAATCTTCGTGAAAGGTGTGATCAAGCGTCAGATTATGACGCCACTCGTCGTCCACCTTTTTGGTAATGATATTTACCACACCGCCCAAAGCCTCAGAGCCATACAAGGTCGACATCGGACCGCGAATGATTTCAATACGTTCGATGGTCGCCAGCGGCGGTACGAAGCTGCCGACCCCGGCAATAAAGCCGTTAGGTCCGACATCCGTTGTCCCATTTTGAGGAATGCCGTCGATCAAAAACAACGTATAGGCGCTGCCCAGACCACGGATGCTGATATTCGCCGCCCCCATTCTGCCGGTAGAGGAGCCGCGCACATCAACCCCTTCCACATCGGACAATATGCCCCCAAGATCAGTATAGCCGCGCTGGTTGATCTCCTCCTTGGTAATGACGGTAATACTGGCCGGCGCGTCGATAATATCCTGTTCGAAACCGGAAGCCGTTACCACCACTTCAGCGAATTGATAAACAGTTTCCTCCTCGGCAGCGTAGGCCGGCAAACTCATCGCCAGGCTAAGACCAATGGCCATAAGCCCAATTTTGCTTTTATTCCGTTTGTTGACAAAATTCATCAATAGATTCCCCCATCACAGTAAAAATCAGACCTTAAACGCAACCGCTGGAATGAATCCACACAGAACCTGTGTTTTTTACAACCGTTTTTTCTATAGGTGAACAACTCTCTGCACAGGGCCTCCCACCATAACCGGGGTTTCCATGTTGCCCCTCGGCGCCGGTGACAGGGCCGATCATTCAGGATCATATGAGAGCAGCCAGACCGGGTCGGCATTTGATTGTGTTCTTCGCTCGCTCCCTTCTTTTGCAGTACTAATCGCTCCGCACCACCTCTTTTACAAACATAAAAATAAAGCGCAAAGGCAAAGATTTTATCCACAAGTGCAGTTTTAAGAATCGGCGCCTTTAAGCAATAAATTAATAATGATTATCATTGTTAATTTATTGCTTAATTATAAAATGAAAAATTGATAAATACTAGTACATATTTTATAATTAAATCATAACAAATTGTGTATTATTCAAAGGAGACTCCTATGGATTTATTGCAGTTGAAATACTTTCAGGCGGTGGCCAAACTTGAACACATGACAAAGGCTGCGCAAATCTTACAAATTGCGCAACCTGCTCTTAGTGCAACCATCGCTCGCTTGGAAGCAGATGTAGGCGTTCCATTGTTTAACCGAGCCGGTCGAAATATTGTGTTGAACGAATTCGGAAAAGTATTATTGATGAGGGCAACCCGAGCACTGAATGAACTTGAGGCAGCACGCCAGGAGATTGACGATCTGTCAGGAAGCGAATTTGGCTATGTATCTTTTGCTTCTACCGCTATGAACAAGCATTTTTGTGACCTCTTAGCTTCCTTTGCCCAACTTCATCCAAAAGTAAATTTTCAGCTTACCCAGACAACTGATGAGAATGCCAAATTGAGTTTACTGGAAAACGGAGAAGTTGATTTCATTTTTGTGATTAAGAAAATTGTACGGCCAGACGTCGTTTGCATTCCCTTGGTGGAGAAAGATATTTTTCTGGCGGTGCCTTCCGTGCATCGTTTAGCTAATCGGCATACTGTTTCTCTCCAGGAACTGGCCGGAGAGTCTTTCATTACCCTAAATGCGGATCATAGTATTCAGGAATTCTGTTATTCCATGTGTCTCCAAAGAGGAATTGTCCCAAAGGTTATATGTAAAAGTGACAGCGCTCAGGGACTTGTTAACTTAGTAGCTGCCGGGTTTGGCGTAGCCTTTTTTCCAGCACCGAGCAGGTATATACCGAATTTGTCGTTTGTTTTAATAAAAATTGTGGATTTTGACTTTAAAAACTTTATTTATCTTGCCTGGAAGGAGAAGCGATACTTTTCAAAAGCAGCGCTTCAGTTTCGGGAATATATCATTCAGAATGGACCGGATACCCTAAACTAGACAAGAATTATAAGGTCATGTAAACAAGAAGAAAAGGAAGAGGAACAAGCAGCGCTGATTTGGATTTGTTTTTTCTCATGAACGCTCATATTAGCTCAGTGTTAAACCGATTGTTCCTGACCCATTTTTACAAAAAAGAAACCCCTTTGAAGCTGATCTTCCAGCCTCAAAGGGGTTTTCCATACTATTTTTCTCACTACCAGTGGTACGGTTCGCCCCGGTTAATCTTAAACGCCCGGTAGATCTGCTCAACCAGGAGCAGTCTGATCATCTGGTGGGTAAAGGTCATTTTGGAAAAAGACAGGGTTTCCCTGGCGGCACTTTTAATGTCGGGCGACAGGCCGAAAGCGCCGCCGACGGCAAAGGTGATATTGCTTTGGCCGTTTAAGGCCAGCTGGCTGAATTTGGCGGCAAGTTCTTCCGATGAGGCGGCTGGCCCGGCTACGTCCAGTACGATGAGATAGCTGTCGCCGGGGACTTGCTTCAGCAGGCGCTCGCCTTCCCTGGCGAGCGCTTTTGCTTTTTCGGCGGCCGATGGGGTTTCCGGCATTTTTTCTTCATCAATTTCAATGACGTTCAGCCGGCAATAAGGGGTCAGGCGTTTGGTAAATTCAGCGATTCCGGCTGACAAATATTTCTCTTTGATCTTGCCTGCTGCAACAATGGTTATTTTCATTACTCGGCAGGCATTTCTTCCAGCAATACGTTCACCGTTTGCGTTTTCCCACTGCGTCCAATCACTACTTCAGCATTGGCGCCAATAGACTGCGCATCAACCGCCGCCCGCAAATCGGCAACGCTGTTTGTCTCAATGCCGGCCACTTTGTAAATGATATCGCCCTCGCGGATTCCGGCTTTCGCCGCCGGTCCGCCCTGGGCGACCTGCGCGACATATACGCCGCGGTCAATCCGCAGCTCATAGCCATATTGGGCGGCGCTGGCTTTATCAAGAATGCCTACCCCAAGATAGGCCCGTATAACCCGGCCTTTTTCAATAATTGACTGGATGATTGGCCGGGCTGTGTTAATGGGGATGGAAAATCCAATCCCTTCCACCCCGGCAACCGAAATTTTAGCGCTGTTAATGCCAATGACGACCCCGTCGGCATTCACCAGGGCTCCGCCGGAATTGCCCGGATTAATGGCGGCATCTGTCTGAATCAGCTGAAATTTGCGTTCACCAATCTCCAGCGAACGGTTCAACGCGCTAATTACGCCGGCCGTTACACTGCCCTGAAACTCCAGTCCCAGCGGATTGCCAATGGCAATCGCCGGTTCTCCAACCATCAGGCCGTTGGAATCACCCAGCACCGCCACAGGCAAATCGCTTGCCTCCACCTTGACCACAGCCAGGTCGGTAGCCGGATCGGAGCCGAGCACCTTGCCCGGGAAAGTCCGCCCATCGGCCAGCGAGACAACCAATTCCTGAGAGTTCTCCACAACATGGTAGTTTGTTACAATATAGCCGTTGACATCAAAGATAACGCCGGAGCCAGTGCCCTGCTCCACAAGCACCTTGCGGTTAAAATAATCCCGCGCATACGCCTTGTTGGTAATCCCGACCACCGCCGGGCTGACGGTTTGCGCTGCCCGTACCACAGGCGTATTGCGCGCATCTGAGAGAGAATCGGCCTGAGCAGGCTGTTGTAAATTGGGAATGAAGGAAACATTTTTCGGCGCCGGTTTAGCCAGTTGGTTGCCGGAGCAGCCGGCAATCAAACCGCCTAGCAGTGTCCCGATAAGTAAAACAATCAAATAGGGAGCCATTTTTTTATACGCTGGTTGCATCATTGTCATCCTCCTTATAACATGACATGGGATTCGTTCTCCACTTGTCTCAGTTCTTATCCAAATGATAGCACTCCACTGCCAGGTGACCTAACACGCAGTTGACTGTTTATTAAACTGCAACAGTAGTCTGATCGGCAATAAAGCCGGCTATACGATCAGGATAAGTCAGCCTGACATCAATGTCAACCTCAAGCTCGCAGCTTTGCTCGGATAAAATGTCTCGAACCGTAGTTTCGGCAATTTCCGGACGATTATTCTCCTGACTTAAATGCGCCAAAAAAACTTTGGCAGGCTTACTCCTGGCCATTCGGGCCAGAGTCCAGCCAGCGTCAATATTGGACAGATGCCCGCGGTTGCTCATAATCCGGCGTTTCAGATGCCAGGGATATGAGCCGTTTTTTAACAAGTCAACGTCATGATTGGCTTCAAATACCAGGACATCTGAATAAGCAATCGCTTTCTTGACCGTTTCAGTCACAAAGCCCAGATCAGTCGCCACACTGCATTTGCTGCTCCGGTAAAACATACTATACCCTACCGGATCGGCCGCATCATGGGAAATGCGGAACGGTTCAACCTTAACCGTTCCGATATCCAATCCGGCGGTGATTATATTGCAGCAGCAATCGGGCAGGAGTTTCCGGCAATACATGGCATCAAAGGTGTCTTCATTGGCATATACCGGCGTTTTATATTTTTTTGTAAGCGTAGGCAGCCCGTTAATATGATCACGGTGTTCATGGGTAATTAGAATACCATTAAGTTCCTCAATGGCTGTGCCTAAAGTTGCCAGTCCGGCTTTGATGCGTCTGGCGCTTATTCCGGCATCAACCAGCAGCTTGGTTTGACCCATTTCAATAAAAGTGGCATTGCCGGTGCTACCGCTTGCCAAAACGTGAACTTGCATCAGAAATGTGCTCCTTTTTTGTTGACAAATGACTATGTTCATTTCGACCTTGCAACGCTAAATCCTTTTATCTGCCAGTCAGCGGATAACTTTCCGCCATCCGGATTGTTAACGCCAAAAGGCGCCTTGCTCTACCCATAACGGCAGGCAAAACATTTACATTTCCGGCAGTTGGGCAAGTACCCTGGTTTTGACTCTGTCCGGCAGCGCAGCCAGCAGCAGATTGGCAATGGCCCTCAGGCGTTCAGGGGATTTAGCCTCAAATCTCAGGGTAAACAGCGGCTCGGTTACCGAAGCTCTAATCATGCCCCAGCCGTCGTCAAACTCGATCCGTACCCCGTCAATTAAGTTGGGGGTTAGATGCTTCAACCGTTCGGCAACCTCAGCCAGAACAGCCTCCTTATCCGCAGCCTCATACCTTACCCGCACTTCCGGAGTAAGCAAATAGTTGGGAATCTCATCAATTAAGGCCGCCAGCGGACCATGAGCGGCTAAATACTCGCATATTTTCAGCCCGGCAAACATACCGTCATCATAGCCCAGTTCGGAAAAGAAAAAATGTCCGCTGATTTCCCCGGCAAAGAGCGCCTGTTCCCGTAAAAAGGCGGACTTGCTGAAGGTATGACCGGCCCGGGCCATCACCGGCCGGCCGCCGGCCGCCGCAATCTGCTCAGGCACGACCATGGAGCACTTGGCATCATAAATAATCGGTCCGGCCTGCTGCTCCAGATAATTGCGCGCCAATAACACCAGAATATCGTCGTTATCCACAGCACGGCCGGTTTCATCGACAAACCCAACCCGGTCGCCGTCACCGTCAAAAGCGATTCCCAGCGCCGCACCCGTTTCCAGCACTTTTTCACGCAAAGCAGCAAGGTTTTCCGGCAAAGCCGGATTGGGCGGCCGGTTGGGGAAATTCCCGTCCGGCTCGCAAAACAATTCGATCACCTCAAAGCCGGCCTGCCGGTACAATGCCGGAGCAATCCCGGCAGTCGCACCATTGCCGGCGTCAATGACAATTTTCATATTGCCTGGTTTAGCCTGCCCCGCCGTATAGGCCAGATAATCCTCGATCACCGGCAGCTCCTGGAGAGCGCCGCTTTTTTCAACGCCAATATTGCGCCGGGCCAGTCCGGCAATTTCGGCAATATCCGCCTCACTGACCGGCTGAGCCTCCAACACCAGTTTAAAACCGTTATAGGCGGCCGGATTATGGGAAGCCGTAACCATCACTCCGCCGGTCGCTCCGGTTATTTTTTGCGCGAAATAAAATACCGGTGTAGCCACAGTGCCAATATTGATTACCTGGCACCCCGAACGCACCAATCCGTCAATCATGATTTGCTGCAGCCGGGGAGTGGAAAGGCGGATATCTCCGCCGACAACCACTTGCCGCCCACTAAGTTTAACGCCAACCGCCCTGGCGATCCGGACAGCCACTTCGTCAGTCAGTTCAGTTCCGGCAATGCCGCGAATATCACAGGCATGAAATATGCTCATCTGTACACCTTCCAATCTATTACACATACTATTTATTGTAGCACGCCGCGGCAAAATAATACAAGTTATAGCCGGCGAAGCGATAGTACCCCCTGATCATCCTCTGTCATAAGATATAGTAAAACCAAAGTTCTAAGGAGGGTGTTGTTGTGCCCAAAAGCAAACCGGCGCAATCTAAGAAATCCGCCAAACCATCCGCTCCGCCAAAGTATAAAAGGCAACACCGGCTACGCAATATTGTCGATACATTAACCTTGAGGAGGTTCTTCATGCCGAATATTGATAAAATCGTAAAGGCCTTATTGCACGAAATGACGGAAAGCAGAGAAGTAATGAAAACCGGTATCCGCAATCAGGAACTGATCATTCAGCAAAACCAGCAAATAATTGATACCCTTGCCAAAATCCACGAAACCGTCAAAGAAGACTGAGCCCGGTAATGGCGACCAAACGCAAAAGAGATATACAGCGCTAAACTGTATATCTCTTTTAGTTCGGTCCGTGATTCGCCATATTGGCGTAAGCCCAGTCGCGCCAAGCCGCGTCAAAATGGTCATCATCCATTTCCAGGGCCGTACGAATCGCTCGTTCCGTTGTTTGCCCCGCTTTCAGGCCGTCAATGACCTGCTTCAGCTTGGCCTCGCCATGCACTTCGGCAATATAGCGTACAACAGCCAGCGATTGCCGGTAAGCCAGGGCTTGATTAGCCAAGCCGTCAAAATCGCCATTTAACTGCTCCATCGTATAAAGCGGCTGATGTAACGTATTCCCCGGCACTACCCACTCGTAATGATTTACCCGGTATTCAACATACTGGGCCAGACCTTCGGTAAACCAGCGGGAGTAATTGCCATTGGTTACATGGTCAAAGACCAAATGAGTAAATTCATGCACCATGGGGCCGGTCCGGATAAATTCGTCAACCGATGCAGTATCCTTCAGCCAAGCCTGCGGCGACAACAATTGAATAACGCCGCCCCAGTATACACCCATTGCACTCTCATTGCTGGACCAGCCAAAAGCCTTGCGCAGTTCATTTTTATCAGGATACATTAAAATAAGCGTTTTTTTCTTCGGCTCAAATCCTAAGCTGCTGGTTACCGGCTGATACGCCTGTTCCGCAGCTTTGACCACCATTGCAACATTCCCGGCATCGGCCGGCGTATATCTGATGATAAAATGTTCAGTTTCAAATTCCGCCATATCCCTGGTTTCATAGTTCAATTTAGCCTGGGCTCCCTGCCGTACCAGCGGATATAGCAGCATTTGAGGCCGCGCCGGTACTTGAATGAAAACAAATACAACAACAGCCAGTACGATCAGGACGGTTACCGTAGTTGCCTCGCTATGATTCATCATTCGCATAACGCCGCACCTCCTTTCTAAAATAAAACCGCTGGCGCGAGGTTTAGAAACGCCCGGCATAACAAAAGGCTCATCTGCGCACCGCATCTGAACCTCTTTGAAGCTTTTCATCAATTGGCGTACCAGTTTAGCGCGACTTAACAAAACCCTATGTTTTTGCAAAACAGCCAGGTTATTGTCCGAAAACATACCGGCAGGCATTTCGCCAGTCAGCACTGGTACTATATCAGTATAGCACAGGCTCGGGGCTAAGCCCAGCGGTATTTTATGTAAACTTAATGTCCGGCTACGATCGCCACACCGGCGCTTGTTCCTAGCCTGTCAGCACCGGCGGTAATCATTGCTTCAGCCTGCAGCCTGGTCCGGATGCCGGCGGAGGCTTTAATGCCGAGCTGATCGCCGGCAATAGACCTGAACAGCCGGATATCCGCTTCCGTGGCCCCGCCCGGGCCGAAACCGGTCGAAGTCTTGATAAAAGCAGCGCCGCCTGACAGCACAGCCTGACAGGCCCGCTTCTTCTCCTCTTCGGTTAATAATCCCGTCTCAACAATGACTTTGACTTTACTGTCCTGCGCGGCCCGCACCACCTGTCTGATTTCATCAGTAACCGCCTGCCACAAGCCAAGCTTAGCCGCTCCAAGCTGAATGACCATGTCCAATTCATCGGCTTTACGCAAAACAGCCTCGCCGGCCTCAAATGCTTTTACCGCCGGCAGGGTTGCCCCCAGTGGAAACCCAATGACAGTAGCAATCTTGACGCCCGTTCCCGCCAATAAGTGAACGGCAAGCTCAAGATAACAGGGGTTGATGCAAACAGCGGCAAACTGGTGGGCAACTGCTTCCTCACACAGCCGGCGGATCATATCAGCAGTAGCGTCAGGCTTTAGGAGAGTATGGTCAATATATTCATTTAATTTCATCATTGTTCACCTCATTGTACTTTGACCGCCAACTGCAAACAGCGTTCGGCAGCAGCTTAAATTCAGTTAATCATGTTATTCTCGCCGGGGTTTATTTATTCCTGTAAAACAGCCAAAGCGGGAAAATAAAAATTGCCTTCAAATAAAAAAGCTGTACAGCAATTGCTGTACAGCTCATGACCATAGCCTAAATTAATGATTTTTCTCAGCCGACTGGCATTCCGGACAAATGCCATAAAAATAAAACTGCTGACCGGTGATGCGATAAGCCGTACTGCCGGCGACACGATCAATAAATTCGTTGGAATCGACGTCTTCCAGATCATCAACCCGATTGCATTTCATACAGCGGACATGCGGATGATTATGCGTTCTTGCATCGTAACGGAAGCTGTCTTCACCAACATTCAGAATCTGCACCAAACCGATTTCCTTCAGGATTTCAATTGTTTTATAGACAGTCGCCAGACTCATTGTCGGATAATGAGGCTGCAATTCGCTAAAAATCATCTCCGCACTGGGATGAGATCTGGTTGCCGCCAATACGCTGTAAATGGCAAGCCGCTGCGGCGTTACTTTGAAGCCCCGGTCCCGTAACAAAGCGGTAACATTTTGTTCGTACATAACTAACCCTCACTTTGTGTTTAGTCATTTCTAGCGCCAATCAATTTAAATTTAAGATTAATGGGAAAGCATAAGTTATAGAAAATAATTATTAACTATTTCAAATTTTATTTTACTGAATTTTAAAATGAATGTCAAGATTTTCTTAAATATAAATTTAACCAATTACCAAATAAAAGTCCCGCGGAAGCGTAGCTTCGCGGGACTTTACAAACACTGCGAATAGAAATCCGGTCGGCCTGGCAGTAGACGGAATAAGGGTTTATTGCATCTGCTGACTGCCTTGCTGACCTTGACCGCTAAACTTGTTTTTGACCTGGCTAATCGCCTGTGGTGAGGCGTTTTGCACATTATAGTAGCCCTTTTGCTGCATAACATCAAAAATTTGTTTTTGCTGATTATATACGTCGCCCAGCACAGTCATGTAGTCGCGCCGCAATTGCTCGTCAGCTGCTTCTAAAATATAAGTATTGAGCGATGCCGCCATCATTTTCGTCTGACTTAAGGCCAGCTGCAGAACATCCTGATCCGAAAACTGGACGCCTTGACCCTGCTGCTGTCCTTGCTGCTGTCCTTGTTGTTGTCCCTGCTGTTGTCCTTGTTGCTGTCCTTGTTGTTGTCCTTGTTGAGCCATACCAATCACCTCTTTATTGTAATTTTTGACCAGCGCTGAGATGCTGGCTCACTGTCTGGAAATGCTGCTGATTTTTTTGCGCAAATTGCTGAAACAATTGTTTGCACTGGTTGTCCTGAATCGTACTGGACAAATGGTTTAGTGTCTTCACACAACTTTGTTCAGCGCCGAGAAAATCTTCCAGATGCAGTAATTCTTTTTGTGTTAGCATGAGAATCCCTCCTTTCAGCTTTAGACAACCCGGCCAACCCGCCTTGGGCGGAGAAGCTTAAGGTCGCAGGCTAACAGTACCGGCGTCACTTAAATTTTGAGATTAGGATGAGAGGATTTTTTTGCCCTGCGAGGCGGAGAAGCAGGGCGAAAAAAGACCGCATGCTAAGGCCAAACGTTTGGGTGACGCACGGTACTAACCTGTATTAGTTTGTACCACTGGATAATTTTATATGTCTTGAAAAAGCACCACCAGAAAAAAATTATCCGGGCGCTGCCCGGACGGCTTCAACTACCATGCCTACACTGCTAACGCAGCCCTAAAATATTTTTCAGCTCTTTGATATGACTTTTGCTTACCGGAATCTCCGCTCCCGGGCAGTTTTCAACCTTTAACCAATAAGTGCCTTTAAACCAGGGAATAACCTCCTGAACTTTATCCATATTCACAATATAGCTTTTATGCACTCTTACCATATTCGTACCCTCCAGCCGTTCCTGCAGCTCAGTTAAGGTGCCGGAATAGCTGTAAGTTCCCCCGCCGGCGACTACCAGGACCTCGCCGGCCTGGGCATAAGCATAGATAATTTCACTGTAATTGACCATAACGATCTTGCCTTTGTTTTCAACCGGCAGCTTTTTGACCTGGACTTTAGTAAACCCTAAGGCTTCGTCAACCCGCCCGGCCGCCTCCCGCCATTCTTCCGGACAGTAATTCTTCAGTCTTTCAACGGTAGTGTGGACGCGCTCCTGTTCAAAAGGCTTCAGCAAATAATCAACTGCCCCGATCTCAAAAGCTTTCAATGCATATTCATCATACGCTGTGGCAAATACAATTAAAGCCTCCGGAGCAACCGCCCGGATAATTGCCGCTGTTTCCAGCCCGTTCATGCCATGCATGTCAACATCGATAAACACAACATTGGGTTTAAGCCGGGCGGCAAGCCCGACAGCGGCGCAGCCGCCGTCAGCTTCCTCCGGCGCCGCAATGCCGGCTTCCATGGACAGCAAATATTTCAGTTCATCCCGGGCCGGGGCCTCATCATCAACAACCAAAACTTTAAGCACTGGCAATCCGCTCCTCATTTAATAATTTCGGCAGCCGCATTCTGATGCTGGTTCCATTGCCGGGTATGCTGTCAAGCTCTAACCCAAAATTAACGCCAAACTGACCACGCAGGCGCTCGTGAACATTGGTCAGGCCAATCCGTTCGGAACAAGCCGCCTTAAGCTGCAAAGGATGCCCTTGCGTTAAGTCGATGCCAACACCGTCATCGATAATATCGATTTGCACATAATTGGCCGTTTCAACAGCCCGGACAGTGATTGTTCCGCCGGCCTCCTTCGGCTGCAAACCATGCTTAATGGCATTTTCAGCAATCGGCTGAATGGTCAGTGAAGGAATGAGATACTTTAATACCGCCGGCTCAATATCCTCAATTACCTTAAGCTTCTCGCCATAACGGGCTTTTTCAATCGCCAGATAAGAACGCACCTGGGTCAACTCCTCCGCCAGCGTAATATTATGATCGATTTTATGCAAAGTGAAGCGGAAGATTGATCCCAGCTTTAATAGAAGCTCTCTGGCCAAATCGGGTTTGGTGCGAATAAGCGAGGTTATCGTATTTAAGGTGTTAAAGAGAAAATGCGGGTTAATTTGGGCCTGCAGGGCTTTTAGCTCAGCCCGGGCCGCCAGCTTGGCCTGACGGTCAATCTCGGTTAATTCCAGCTGCGTTGAGAATAAATGAGCTAACCCGGTAGCAAACGTAATATCAGCCGGGCCAATGGCATTAGGCCGGGTGTAGTAAAGCTTGAGTGTTCCAATCACAGTTTCAGCCCGTTTCAGCGGCACGATAATCGCGCTGGCCAGGGTGCAGGTTGGACAAGAGCAGCCGATATCAAACGCTGTCTGGGCGATATAGAACTGGCCGCCGGACAGCACGTTGCGCGTGGCTTTGGTTAAGGAATTGTTCCGCCCGCTGTGATGCTCGGCTCCGGCCCCGACGCAGGAAAGCACCTGCGCTTCATCGGTGATTGCAACCGCCCCATAGCCTCCGGCGGCAAAAATAATATCAGCGGCGGCTTTGGCCGACTCACTGTCAAGCCCCCGCCTTAAATATGGCAGAGTTTTGCTGGCAATTTCCAGTGCCTTTTGCGACTGTTCCGCTCCAGCCCGCTGCTGCACATCGATTGCTGTCTTGATAATGACCAGAACCACGGCAATGCCAATTGAATTTACAATGGTCATGGGAAAGGCAATCTGCGCAACAAGCGCGAAGGCCATCTCATACGGTTTGGCGGTAAGTAAAATAATGACCATTTGCAGTGCTTCCCCCGCCAGGCCGCCCGCCAGGCCAATCCACCAGGGAATGGGTTTTTCCGGATAGCGCCGGTGAATTTCACCGGCTAGAAATCCTTCGCAAACACTGGCCAAGGCGCAGGAAAACGCCGTAAAACCACCCAGAAAGTAACGATGCCCCCCGGCAATCAATCCCGCCGACACACCCATCAGCCGTCCGCCGATCAGCCCGGCGGCCATAACGCCGATGACCCGGGAATTTGCCAGGGCATCATTGACCGGAATGCCGGCATAAGTACCCATAATGCCGATCAGCCCAAAAATAACAGCAAGCATAACCCGTTCCTCAAACAACACCTGGCGATAAATAATCCGGCGAAAGATCCTGGTTTGCGATAAAATAAAGGCCATCGTTGCGGCAACACTCATTCGTTCGATCATTTCCAGCAGCAAAGGTTGACTCATCACAAGCACCTCGTTAAAATGAAAATATGTTCTCTGGTTTGACCAGGCGGCAGACCTTCGTCAAATTCCCCGAATGATGACTCCGCCTTATTTATCACCATTATAAACCATTTGACAACATAGTTATATTCGTGTTGCCGCGTTTTTTTCAAAAAAAAGCTTGGGAGGTTGTTTATGCATATTGCAAATGCGGTTCCCGGCATGGTTCTGGCGCAGGATCTGTTTGATGACTATGGCAATTTATTGTTGGAAAAAGGCATCACGCTGACGGAATCCTATATTGAGCGGTTGAAAAAGCTGGGCATCAGGGCCCTTTGGATTGAAGACTCGACCGCCGACGCCTTAAAAATTGACGCTGTATCGCCCCAGTTACGCTCCAAGCTGGCCGTCTACTTTCGAACCCTGTTTAATATGAAGTTCAACGACATAATAAACGCCAATCTCCGCAACCGGCACTTTGCCGGAATAGCGGCTGCCGCCGATACCGCAATTACGGAAGTTGCCAGTCATGAAGAAAACTTGATCAACCTCAAAATTCGTTATCCCAGTACGGACGAAGCAAATCATGCCATTAATGTCTGCCTGCTGTCGCTGGTCACCGGTATTTATTTAAAGCTTCCCCGGCCGGTACTGCGCCAGCTGGCGATGGGCGCTCTTTTGCACGATATCGGCAAGTCAGCCGCCTGCGGCAATCAGCCGGATTCCCATGCCCGCCAGGGGTACAATCTTTTGTTAACCGCCGGACAAAGTCATGATATTTGCCGGATTGCCGCCGAGCATCACGAAGCCTATGACGGCACAGGCCTGCCGGCCCGGCTGAGCGGCAAGTCCATTCATCCGCTGGCCCGGCTTGTCGCTATCGCCAATTATTACGATAATGCCCTGCGCTCTACGCTGACCACTGATATAGCCCGGCAGGAAATCATTGAAACCATGCTCAGCCAGGGCAACACCGTTTTCGACTTAAACCTGCTGCGGGCTTTTTTCCATACCATTGCCTTGTATCCGGTTGGCAGCTTTGTCCGCTTAAGCACCGGCCAGTCCGGTTATGTCATTAAAAACCATGCGCAGTTCCCCCTGCGCCCTCTGGTCAGAGCCATTGCCGGCGAACAGCCGGTCGAAATCAATTTGCTGCATAAGCCTGCCATCACCATAACCGAATTAATTAAAGAATAAGCATTCGATCGGGACGCCGCCTTATTCGGAGCAGGCCGGTTTTGGCTAAAAGCCTGCCGGATATGTTATAATAGGAAATTGAAAAATGAAGAAGTTGGTGAACTGATGCAAATTCATGAAATACCGGCGAATATCGCCCGCGAACTAAGCATTAAGCCCAGGCAGGTTGCGGCAACCGTTCAATTGCTTGACGACGGCAACACCGTCCCTTTTATCGCCCGTTACCGTAAAGAGGTTACCGGTGAACTGAATGAAGAGCATATTCGCACCATTGAAGAACGTCTGCAGTATCTGCGGAATTTTGTAAAACGGCAAGAGGATATCCTCGCCAGCATCCAGGAGCAGGGCAAGCTTACGCCTGAGCTGTCTCAGGCCATCAATGCCACGACTAAGCTGCAGGAGCTGGAAGATTTATATCTCCCTTACCGTCCTAAAAAACGGACCCGGGCCCAAATCGCCCGGGAAAAAGGTTTGGAACCACTGGCGGCGGTCATGTTAAAGCAGGAAATTATGTCCGGCGATCCCCTCGACTTTGCCGCTCAATACATAGACCCCGCCAAAGAGGTGGATTCTGCCGAACTGGCCCTGGCCGGCGCCCTGGATATCATTGCCGAGACAGTATGCGAACAAGCCGGCATCCGCGCACTGATCCGCAAACAGCTGTGGCAGACTGCCGAAATCAGCACCGAACTGGCCACAGATGAAACCGCCGGTAAAGAATTTCTAACCTACCAGGACTATCATGAACCGGTAAAGCGTATGCCTTCCCACCGGATACTGGCTGTGAACAGAGGCGAGAAAAAAGAACTTTTAAAAGTGAAGCTGACTGCAAACCATGACTATAACATCGGCCTTATCACCAGGCAAACAATAACCGGTCAGTCCATATTCAGCGAGTGTATTCACCTTGCGCTGACTGATGGTTATAAACGCTTGTTGTTTCCCGCCTTAGAGCGGGAAATCCGGGCCTTGCTGACTGAAAATGCCGAAACGCAGGCCATCCGGGTTTTTGGCCTTAACCTTCGTCAACTGCTGCTGCAGCCGCCGCTGGCCGGTCATACCATCATGGGACTGGACCCCGGCTACCGTACAGGCTGCAAAATGGCGGTCGTAGGCCCAACCGGAGCCGTACTTGCAACCGGGACATTATATATCGCCATGAGCGACAGCCAGCAGCAGCGGGCAGCGGCTGCTGTACTCAGCGCGATTGAACAATATGGCGTAACCCTGATCTCCATCGGCAACGGCACCGCCTCCTATGAGACGGAGGAGTTTGTCGCCAGACTGATTGAGACCCACAGCCTAGCGGTACGTTACCTTATTGTTAACGAGGCCGGCGCTTCAGTCTATTCAGCATCCAGGCTGGCCAAGGATGAGCTGCCTGCGTTAGATGTTTCCCTGCGCGGGGCGGTTTCCATCGCCCGCCGTGTCCAGGACCCGCTGGCCGAGCTGGTAAAGATTGACCCCAAATCAATCGGTGTCGGCCAATACCAGCACGACGTTAACCAAAAGGGGCTGACCAGCACACTGGATGCTGTGGTAGAATCAGCAGTGAATCATATTGGCGTTGAACTGAACACAGCTTCCATTGAGCTGCTCAAGCATGTGGCCGGCATCAATACGACGGTTGCGAAAAACATTGTGGCTTTCCGCGATGTAAACGGGTCATTCCACAGCCGGTCTCAATTGCTGAAAGTGCCCCGTCTCGGTCCCGCAGCCTTCACCCAGTGCGCCGGCTTCTTACGGCTGCAGGCCGCTTCCAACCCTTTGGATAACACGCCTGTCCACCCCGAATCCTATGCCCTGGCTGAAAGCATTCTGGCCAAACTGGGCTTTACCCCGGCCGATTTAAATAATAAGGAAACACTAAAATCAATTCAGGCTCAGGCCCAGTCTGCTTCCGCCGAAGCATTAGCCGGCCAGCTTCAGGCCGGGCTGCCCACAGTGCGCGATATATTGGACGCCCTGACCAAACCGGGCCGTGATCCCCGGGAGGATCTGCCGGCTCCGCTTACCCGCAAAAATATTGTTAAACTTGATGATATTAAACCAGGCACAATTGTTAAGGGTACCGTGCACAACGTCACCGACTTCGGTGTGTTTGTTGATATCGGTATAAAAATCAACGGCCTGATTCACCGTTCGGAACTAAGCAGCAAGCCCTTCAAGCATCCGCTTGATATTCTGGCCGTAGGTGATATTATTGATGTTATGGTGATTAATGTTGATGCCGGCCGCAGCCGCATCGCCCTTAGTTTAAAGCAACTGCCCAAATAACAAAATATGAAACGCGGAGACAGGTCCCTTGTTTGCAAAAGCAAACAAGGGACCTGTCTCCGCGTTTGCGGCTTCCGGCTGCTGCCGGATTGCCTTATTTGGTTTGTTTAACAGGCTTTCTTGCTGCAAGCCCTGTTAACTGATTGATGTCATTTCATAAACCGGTACGGCTCTCTGGCGTATACCGCACTTTGCAGCTCATCAATCAGCGCTTTAGCCGCGCTGTCGATGAGCCGCAGTTGTGTCCTGAAACCGGCCTGGACGGCGGCATCCGGCAACAGCGGTATATTGACCGCCGCCATTAGCAGAGCGCCGGTCACGGCATGCTGACAAGCCAAAGCCCCGATAAGCAAATCCCCCGCAACATGCCCGGCAACACCATTCAGCAAAATCCGGGCCAGCTCCAATCCGCGAACACAGCTCCGGGCAATGGACAAAGGCACGGCAATCGCCTGTTCAACCGCGTCAGCCAGCTGACCTGCAGCAACGTTGTCCGTCAGGTCAGCTTGGGACAACAGCGGCAGCACTGCGGCCAATACCGCGGCGTCCCGGTCAATCAGACCGCTCAACGATTGATGGAGACCGGCCAGTTCGGCCTGAACGGCCGCTAAATCAGGGCCGGCGATCTGCTGTCGCGACGCCATCTCCAGTAAGCTCACGCCCATTAATCCGGCTAACGCCGCGGCGCTGCCGCCTCCCGGCGGCGGATTTTGCGCCATTTTATCAAAAAAACCGTCAACGGTTAAAGCAACCAGACTACTATTCATTTCCCGCTCTCCTCACCGCCAGAATCACTCAATACTGATAATAAAATGATAATGGCTTTGTCCCCCATGATATAGTTCAATGGCAATTTCAGGCCGGGCGGCCGTCAGCCCGTCTAAAACTCCCTGCGCCTGCTCCGGGGTTAAACCGGCGCCATAATACAGGCTGATTACTTCATGCTCCGGCCCCAGCATCTTTTGTAAAAGCTGCGCCAGCACTTCTTCCAGCGTAGCGGCAAACACGGTTACTTCATCATTGATCACACCAATATAAGACCCCACCGCAACGCGGCCGGCCTGAACGATGCAATCCCGCACCGCAATCGTAACCGCGGCGGCGTGAACTGCCGCCAGCCGGTTCTTCATCAGTTCTACATTGTCAGCCAGACTTTTTTCCGGATCGAACGCCACCAAGGCAGCCAGACCTTGAGGAATATTGACGGTCGGCACTACCTCGACCTTGCCGCCGACCAGCTTTTTGACTTGAGCGGCGGCGAGCAGAATATTGCTGTTATTCGGCAGAATGATGTACTGATCGGCCAGGCCACGATGGATGGCGGCGACAAAATCTTCCACTGCAGGATTCATCGTCTGTGTGCCGGTAATAACCAAACCGGCGCCCATTTGGCGCATGATTTCCGCAATGCCTGTTCCTGACGCCACGCTAATGACAGCCACCCGCGCTTTCTCCCCCGCACCGGGTTCCAGTGTGCTGCGATGCTGGTCAGCCATATTGTCAATCTTAATATTATGTAAAGTACCCCAGGTAATCGCTGATTCCAGTATTTTACCGGGATGATTGGTGTGAATGTGAACCTTCAGCAGTTCCGTTCCCTCAGCCAAAACCAGCGAATCACCCATTGTTTCCAGTAGCCGCTTGGCTTCGGCCAATGGTATTTTATTATTTTTAATAATAAACTCCGTACAATAAGGCCTGGTGATGTCCAACGGCTCCATTGCCGGCAATACCACCCGCAGTGTTTGATCAATCCCGGCCTCCGGCCCGGTGTAGGCGCCGCCAAGCCCTTCCATACAGCCGCGCAAAAAGACAATCAAGCCTTTACCGCCAGCGTCGACCACCCCGGCCGCTTTTAAAGCCGGCAATAATTCCGGCGTACGTTCAAGCTCAATTTGGCCGGCCTGAATGGCCTGTTCTAAAATATCATTAAATGAAGCTTTCTCCCTTACCGCCCGCCGGGTTCCTTTGGCGATGCCCTTGGCAACCGTTAAAATTGTGCCTTCCACCGGCTTGGCGACAGCACGGTAGGCACATAGAACACCATATTGAAAAGCCTTGCCAACCTCGGCGGAACCGGCCTGCTCTTTACCAGCCAGCCCCCGGGCAATACCGCGAAAGATCTGCGCCAGTATTACGCCCGAATTACCGCGTGCGCCCATAATAGCGCTATCGGCCGCCCGCTTGCTCAAGCTCCCGATGCCCCGTTCCGGCGCTTCAGCCACAGCCCGTGCCGCCGCCCCCAGTGTCAACAGCATATTGGTTCCGGTATCGCCATCCGGCACAGGAAACACATTGAGACGGTTAATTTGTTCATGTTCCAGCAGAAATGCATTATATGCTCCGGCAAACATGCGCCGTAAATCGCCGCCGGTGATTAATTCCTTACTGCCTCCCATAAATTCACCCCTGACCTATAATTCTTCCTGAAAAATCAACCCAATCAGCCCCGGACCAAGATGAGCGGCCAGCACTGAGCCAATACCGCTGATGGTAATATCGCTGTAAGGATATAGTTCCCCGATTCGGCGGCTTAATGCCTCCGCCTCAGCAGACGCTCCGGTTTCGACAATTCCAATCCGGGCCAGCCGGTCATACCGGGCTAACTCAGCCAGCATCCGCTCAATGGCGCGGCCGCGCGTTCTTACCTTATCCACCACAGCAACCTTGCCGCCGACTAAATGCAAAACCGGCTTTATCTGCAATATAGAGCCGACCAATGCCGCTGCTCCGCCAATGCGCCCGCCTTTGTACAAATATTCAAGCGTCGCCGGCGCAAACAAAGTGTGCGTAACTCTCGCCATTGCCTGCAGCCTGGCCGCAATGGCGGCGGCGGTACTGCCGCTGTCCGCCATAGTTAAAGCGGCCTGAGCCAAATGAATGATGCCGATTGCCGTTGTCCCCGAATCAATAATATATATATTATGGCTGTTTAACATCTGAGCGGCCGTTCTGGCCCCCTGGGCAGTGCCGCTCAGCGCTTCGGCCAGTGTAATTACAAGCACCTCATGACCGGCCCTGATGAGTGTTCCAATACCGTCATAAAGGCGCCGGTGGACGGCTGGGAAGTCCGGGGAATGCTGCGCCAGATCAACTGCCGGAATGTTGGCCGTACTGTCAATAACCACATGAATTTCAGGCATCATTAATCTCCTTTGCTAACGCAGCGCCATGTCAGCTCTGAAGATGACGCCAGTACCAGTTTATCATGTCTTACTTAGCCAAGTATATAGAGCGTCCGGCCCCTCTGCCCTTACCTTGTGCAGCTTCAATTAATATTATGCTTTATTTTGCCAAACTTGCCTGCTAGTACCTCATCTGTGTTAAAACAATAGATAATTTAGCGAGGATTTTTTCGTCCTACGAGGCGGAGGAGCCGCGCAGATCGGAAATTTGTAAGGCGACGACAACGCTAGCAGTGCGAAAAAAGATACGCTGGCTAAGCTAAGATTTAACTTTGTTAAGACACTAGTATCGTACAATATCCTTATGATCGCCTGCCGGTGCAAAGGATATTGGCATTTATCGGCGAAATAAGTACTATTTAATACCTGCAAAAAAGAACGTCAGTGCTAACGCCTGCATCACCTCATCAGACAGCCTGCACGGCTGACTTACCATAGTGAAAAAGGAGCGCTCATGAAAACGAAGATATTGTTTGCCTTGGATATAGGTACCCGCAGCGTAGTCGGCCTGGTTGGTGAGCAAACAGGCGGAGCCATGCGCCTGCTGGCTACAGAACGCCGGGAACACCACACCCGCGCCATGCTGGACGGACAAATTCACGATGTACCTGAAGTAGCCAATGTGATAGCGGCTATCAAATCTTCCCTGGAAAAAACCTGTGGACCCTTGACCAAAGTTGCCGTTGCCGCCGCGGGGCGGGCTTTGTGCACCATCAAAACGGCGGCCGAAATAGAAGTTTGCGGCCTGTTGACCGCTGATGATGAACGGTCGCTGGAACTTGCCGCCATTCAAGCCGCCCAGCACAAACTAGCCACTTCCAAAGCCGTAGCCGACCCCACCCAGTATTACTGCGTGGGTTACAGTATTGTCAGTTTTAGTCTGGACAGAACCTATTTAAAAACTTTGGTTGGTCAAAAAGGCAAAACCGCTTGTATTGAAGTTATCGCAACTTTTCTGCCGCGCCAAGTCATTGATTCCATGCAATCGGCCTTGCACGACGCCGGACTGGAAATGGCGGCCCTGACCCTTGAGCCAATTGCCGCAATCAACGTGCTTATTCCCCCAACGATGCGTCATTTGAATCTGGTACTGGTGGATGTCGGCGCCGGAACCTCCGACGTGGCCATCACCCGGGGCGGCGCAGTCATCGGTTATGGCATGGTGCCCTGCGCCGGCGACGAAATTACGGAAGCAATATCGCAAAAATATCTGTTGGATTTCAATGTGGCGGAAAAAATCAAACGCCTACTGAGCAGCAAACAAAAAAAGCTCAGCTTTGCTGATGTGCTTGGCATGGAACATAAAGTTGCGACAAATGAAATCATTAAGGCGGTTTCGCCCAATGTCGCCGAACTGGCCCAAGCCATTGCCGGTCAAATAATGCAGCTCAACCAAACCACGCCGCAGGCGGTATTGCTGGTAGGCGGCGGTTCCCTGACGCCGCTGCTGCCCGAAGCATTGGCCCAGGCCCTGGATATACCTTCAGCCCGGGTAGCCATCCGTAAACCGGATAGCGCCGAAGGCCTGGAAAACATTCCGGCCTGCCTGCAAACACCGGACGCAGTAACCCCGCTGGGCATATTAAAACTGGCCGGCAGCCGCACCCTTAATTTTGTCAATGTCACCCTGAACGGTCAGCCGCTGCACCTGTTCAATCTTGGCAACCTCACGGTCGCCGATGCTTTGCTGGCCGGCGGTATTGATATCCGCAATCTGCACGGTAAACCCGGCCTGGGCATGACGTTGAAAATCAACGGAAAAACCAAATTCATCGCCGGCACTATGGGGAATCCGGGCCGGCTTGAGCTTAATGGCGCAGCTGCCGCCTTTGACCTGCCGCTGGCCGAAGGCGATACCCTGGTGGCTCAGCGCGGCGAGGACGGGACAAATCCGGCGGTAACGGTTAAGGATGTCCTTGACCTTCCGCCTGAGCTTCAGCTGACCATTAACGGCAGCAACCACGTCATCGCTCCTGTGGTCACCATCAATGACCAACCGGCAACGGCTTCCTCCCCTCTGGCCGACCGTGACCAGCTTAACTGGCATTTTCCGTCCTGCCTGGCCGAGCTGCTGGCAGCCCTCGGCTTTGTCGCTGCTCCGCAAAAGTATATTTATCATATTAACGGCACTGACCGTAATTATAAAGTAAGCCCGCCCATAACGATTAACGGCCTGCCCGCAGCCGCTGACGCCCCAATAGCCGCCAACGATCAGATCATCATTCATGACTGCCCCGACCCGACGCTGGCTGAGCTACTGGGACTTGCCGAACAAGCCGGCGACCACATTTCCCTGTTGTTTAACAACAGCGCCTGCACCGTTCCGGTACGGCGTTATTCCCTGACGGTAAACGGTCAGCCGGCCACCCCCGGCGATACCGCCCCTAACCATGCCGACATCACTTTTTCCTGCATTGAACAGCCTGCCCCGATGATCAGCGATGTATTGCTGGCTGCTGAATTCAATCCCCGGACCGTTCCTGCGGCCAGTAAAGTGGAAATCTTACTGAACGGCCGGCCGGCTGAATACACGGCAATCGTAAAAAATGGCGATTCGCTGGAGGTTTTAATTACCAAATATAATGATTGCCACAGTAAATAACTCCTTGCAACTATGGGCAGCTTAATAACGAAGCGCAAAGTGATGGTTCCTTATCCGCCATTATCCTACCGTTTTAGAGCTGACAAGACACTAGTGACAGGGAGGTGTTCAGCGCCATGCCAACATACAAGGTGCTATTGGACGGCAAACAAACCGGCAGCCTGGTTACAGGCGCTACCTATGCCGACGCTTACTTTGACGCGGCCAGCCGGCTGCCGCTAACCTATGACAACGTTGTGGAACTCATCGAAATTGAAGCAGCCGCTCAGTTCCAAGATTAATGCTGCGGCGCCGTTATCCTGCCATTCCTGTATAGGAATGGTTTTTTGTGTGACCCATATCACAGCAAGTTGCCGTTTGTTCCTCTATAATAAAACCATAATTACCAGTGAATACAAGGAGGAACCATCATGAGCATGTTTTGCTATCAATGTGAACAGACCGCCGGGGGTACCGGCTGTACCAAAGTCGGTGTCTGCGGCAAAAACGAAGATATCGCCAGCTTGCAGGATACCCTGGTTTTTGGTTTAAAAGGAATTGCCGCCTATGCCCACCACGCCCGTGAACTGGGCGTTCGCGACGAACAAGTCGACGCCTTTATGCATGATGCCCTATTTTTTACTTTGACCAACGTAAATTTCAATTTACAGCGCCATATTGAGATGGTTTTGAAATGCGGCGAAATGAATCTGCGGGTCATGCAGCTGTTGGACAATGCGCACATTTCCCGCTTTGGGCAGCCTGGACCGGCCAAGGTATTTACCGGCGCCAAACAGGGCTATGGCATTTTAATTACCGGCCACGACTTCCTCGATCTTGAAGCCCTGCTTCAGCAAACCGAAGGTACCGGTATTAACGTCTATACGCATGGTGAAATGCTGCCCGCCCACGCCTATCCTAACCTGAAAAAATATTCTCACCTGGTTGGCAACTACGGTACAGCGTGGCAAAATCAGCGCAAAGAATTCGAGGAATTCCCCGGGGCAATTGTCGTAACCACCAATTGCGTAATGCCGCTGACCGATAAAAATACTTACAGCGACCGGATTTTCACCCGTACAGTAACCGGCCTGGAAGGCTCCCGGCATATCGCCGACCGCGACTTCAGCGACGTCATTGCCACAGCCAAAGCGCTGCCGTTACTGCCTGATAAGGACGGCGATTACACACTGACCACCGGGTTCCATCACAATGCCATTCTGGGCATTGCCGATAAAATTGTCGATGCCGTTAAAGCCGGAAAAATTAAGCGTTTCTTCCTGATCGGCGGCTGCGACGGAGCCAAACCCGGCCGTAACTACTACACCGAGCTTGTCGAAAAACTGCCCCGTGATTGCGTAATTTTAACCCTTGCCTGCGGCAAATATCGCTTTAACCATCTTGACCTGGGCGATATTGACGGCATTCCCCGTTTAATTGACCTAGGACAATGCAACAACGCCTACTCCGGCATTCAGGTGGCGCTGGCCCTGGCTGAAGCATTCCAATGCGGCGTCAATGATCTGCCTCTGACGCTCATTCTTTCCTGGTATGAGCAAAAAGCGGTGGCAATCCTCTTAACCTTGTTGCATCTTGGCATTAAAAACATCCGCCTGGGTCCTTCGGCTCCGGCTTTTGTCTCCCCCGGCGTCTTTCAGGTACTCAACGAAACCTTTGGACTCCAGCCAATTTCCACCGCTGACGAAGATATCAAAGCCGTTCTCGGCTAAAATACAGCCGGTTTAAACAGTGCAGAGCCTGGCAGGTCAACGCACAAAGGACGCCTTTTCATGCAAAAGCATGTAAAAGACGCCCTTGTGCGTTGACCTGCTTATGATATCAGCCGCTTTAAGGCCGGCTCATCCAGAATGCTGACCTTTTGGCCGGTAAAATCGATAATGCCGTCCCTTTTCAGTGCGCTCAGCATTCTGGTGAGGGTCTCCCGGGTTGTGCCGACCAAACTTGCCAGATCCTGCCGCGATAAATCAAGGCTGATTTCAATACCGCCGGCTTTGGGCCGCCCATGCTCACTGGCCAGCCGCAGCAGGATTTCAGCCGTCCGGGCCATAACATCGTTCAGCGCTAGATTCTTAATTTTCTGCTGCGCGTACAATAACCGCTGGCTAAGCGCCTTGATTAGCTGAAGGGCCAGGGCATTATTCTTTAAGATAAGCGTTTCCAGATCAAGATTCTTAATTAATCCAATACAGGATTCTTCCACTGCGATGGCCGTAGCCGGATAAGGACAATTGTTAAATAGCAGCACTTCGGCGAAGATCTCGCCGGCGCCCATAATTTTAATGATATGTTCACGGCCATCGTCGGCCATTTTTACAATTTTGACTTTACCGCGCTTAACATAATGAAACCCTTTCCCGGGGTCGCCTTCCAAAAAAATAACCGTCCCTTTGCGATACGTGCGTTCAATCGTATGCCGGTGGATCTGGAGCAATTGGTCTTCAGGCAAACTGCCAAAGACCGGTACATTTTTTAGATATTGAATATCCTTGACATCTGGTTCCTGCATGTTGGTCACCCTCCTCCCGGCAGCAAAATACTTCTGACAATATTTATCTATTAGCCAATCCTTCATTAAAAACCTGTTAAATTGTTAAAACTATCAGTAAGCAGCGACAAATCAGGAGGTGAATATGAACCAGCCCGCCAAACAGTGGAATAAAAGAATCTCCGTACTTATCGCTATTACCACGTTGGTACTGGCCGTATGCGCCACTCTGGCCGCGTTTAAGGCTGCATCGTACGGCAATCGCATGGTGCTGGCCCAAAGTCAGGCCGCCAACCAGTGGTCCTACTATCAGGCCAAAAGCATTAAAGAAACCGCCTATCAGCTTCAACGGGATTTACTGGCGCTGACAGCCGGCAACCAGGGACTGCCGGATGAACTGGTACAAGAAAAACTGGCCGAATATGATCAGAACATCGCCCGCTATCAGCAGGAAAAACAATTTATCGCCGATCAGGCCGGCATGCTGGAAAGCGAGTGCGGCCAATCCCAGGAACTCAGCACCAGCTTTAGTCAGTCCCTGATGTTTTTGCAGGTTGGTATTTTGCTCTCATCACTGGCTTCCATCAACAAAGTCCTTTACTACTGGTATGCCGGCCTGTTCAGCGGTATCGGCGGCATCTGGTTTTTTCTCCACGCCCTCTACTGGTCACTCTAGCGGAAGAACGCCGCCACAAAAGATGAACCGCAAACTACTCAAAGAACGCAAGGGCTCCCGCGAAATACCAACGCTATCGCGCTGGTATTTTTTTATTCCTGGCGGTACTTGCCTACGCTTAAACCGGTACTGCCCTTCTTAAAAAGCCTCCCGGCCGGGAGGCTTTCAGCGTTATTTTGCTTTATAGTAGTCGGCGACCCTGGCAAAAGCGATGGCGCTGGCCGCAATGGTAGCTGCAATATCTTCATCCGTATGCGCCGCCGACATAAATGACGCTTCAAACTGGGAAGGAGCCAGATAAACGCCCTGTTCCAGCATGGCGTGAAAATAGGTATTAAATGCGCCGGCATCGGACTGTTTGGCGCTGTCATAATCATCAACCGCTTTGTCGCTAAAAAACAGGCCAAACATTGAACCGGCCTGATGAAATTGCAGCTTAAGCTCAAACTTCGCGGCCTGAGCCTGCAATCCCTGGCAAAGCTGCTTGGTTTTTGCCGTCAGTTTATGGAAAAAATCCGGCTGCCGCGGTGTTTCAGGAATCTGTGAAATCAGCTTCAGGGTGACAATTCCGGCGGTCATGGCCAGCGGGTTGCCGCTCAGCGTCCCGGCCTGATACACAGCGCCGGCCGGTGCAATATGTTCCATAATATCACGCCGTCCGCCATAGGCCGCCACCGGCAAACCTCCGCCAATCACTTTGCCAAGGCAGGTCAAATCAGGCTTTACGCCGTATACCGACTGGGCGCCGCCCAGCGCCACCCGGAAACCGCACATGACCTCATCAAAAATAAGCAGCGCTCCATATTGCTCAGTAAGCTGCCGTACCGCGCCCAGATAACCCTGTTTCGGTAAAACCAGCCCCATATTACCGGCCACAGGCTCAATAATCACCGCTGCGATGTCCTGACCCATTTCGGCAAAAACACTGCGCAGTTCAGTAATATCATTATAAGCGACAGTAAGGGTATTGCCGGCGATACTGTCCGGCACGCCCGGGCTGTTGGGAATCCCCAGTGTGGCGGCCCCCGATCCGGCCTTGACCAGCAAACTGTCATGATGGCCATGATAGCAGCCGACAAACTTCAGGATCTTATTGCGTCCGGTAAAGGCCCTCGCCAGCCGAAGCGCGCTCATGGTAGCCTCTGTTCCCGAATTTACCATCCGGACCAGCTCCATTGAAGGCATCAATTCATTAATCAGTTTGGCCAGTTCGGTTTCCAGCAGAGTCGGCGCGCCATAACTGGTGCCGTTCAGGACGGCCTGCTGCAAAGCTTCCGTTACCGCCGGATACGCATGCCCCAGAATCATCGGTCCCCAGGAACCGACATAGTCAATATATTCATTGCCATCAATATCAATAATTTTGCTGCCGGCGGCTCTGGCGATAAATGGCGGTACGCCGCCCACCGCGCCGAATGAACGCACCGGACTGTTAACGCCGCCGGGAATAAAATTTTTAGCTTCACGGAAAGCCCGCGCCGACTGTTCATGCTTTACACTCATCTCTGCCAACCTCCAGTACTTTGCCTTACTTTAACCACCGCGCTGCATCCAAGGCGTGATAAGTAATAATGATGTCAGCGCCGGCTCGCTTCATGCCGGTCAGCGTTTCCAGGACAGTCCTCTGTTCATCAATCCACCCGTTGGCGGCGGCAGCCTTAACCATGGCATATTCGCCGCTGACATTATAGGCGGCCACAGGCACCCTGGTATTGTCTTTAACGCTGCGAACGATATCAAGATAGGCCAGCGCCGGTTTTACGATAATAAGATCGGCCCCTTCGTCAATGTCCAGGGCAGCTTCTTTTAAAGCTTCCCTTGCATTCGCCGGGTCCATCTGATAAGAATGCCGATCGCCAAACTGCGGCGCCGAATCAGCCGCATCCCGGAAAGGGCCATAATAGGCTGACGCATATTTAACGGCATAGGACATCACCGCAACATCTTGGTAGTCATTCATATCCAGGGCCTCTCTAATAGCGGCAACCCGGCCGTCCATCATATCCGATGGCGCAACCATATCAGCGCCCGCCGCCGCATGACTTACCGCAACTTTGGCCAATACAGCCAGCGTTGCGTCATTCTCAACCAACTGACCGGTCAGCAGCCCGCAATGCCCGTGATCCGTATACTGGCACAAACAAACATCACTAATGACCACCAGTTCCGGCAGCGCTGCCTTGATTGCCTTAATTGCCTGCTGAACCGGGCTGCCGGCATCCCAGGCGCTCGAGCCCCGGGCATCTTTGTATTCCGGCAACCCAAAAACCAAAACCGCCGGAATACCCAGTTCATAAGCTTCACGCGCCGCGGCCACCGCAAGATCAACCGAAAAATGATAGGCGCCCGGTAATGAGGCAATTTCCGTCTTAACCTTTACGCCTGGCACAACAAACAGCGGATAGACTAAATCCCTGGCTGTCAGGACGGTTTCTCTTACTAAGCTTCGCACCCCGGCGGATACCCGCAGCCGCCGGGGTCTGATCAGCGGAGCAGTCATTGCCCTTCCCCCTCACCGTTTAGGATTGCCTGCACTAACCCGCCGACAGTATACTCTTCAGCAATGATATCAGGCTCTATGCCATGTTCGAGACAAGTACCGGCGGTAATTGGCCCAATGCAGGCAACTTTTGCCTTATTAATTAATTCAGCGCCGTTTTCTCCCAGTAAACCCAACAGATTGATCACAGTCGAGGAACTGGTAAAAGTAATCAAATCAATTGCGCCGGCATCAATTTTTTGAGCCAGCAGCGGTCCGTCGGTATCAGCTTGAACCGTTTGATAAACAGGCGCAACCGAAACCGCAGCGCCCATCTCGGTTAACTTTTGCGGTAAAACATCCCTGGCAACCAGGGCCCGGGGAATTAATATCTTCATGTTCGCGGTTATTTTGCCCTGCAGGGCTTCAATGATTCCCTCCGCTCTAAATTCAGCCGGAACTATATCGGCGGTTATCCCAAAACGTTTCAGCCGTTGAGCTGTTTGAACGCCAATCGCGGCAACCTTAACGCCGCCCAAAGCCCTCGTATCGCGTCCGGTTTGAGCCAGGCGGGCAAAAAAATGGTCAACCCCGTTCACACTGGTCAAAACCAGCCAGTCAAAATCGGCTAACGCCTCAATTGCCGCATCCAGTTCAGCATATTGGGGCATAGGGACAATTTTTATGGCCGGCGCTTCAATGCACCGGGCGCCCAACGCCTCCAGCCTGCCTGTTAGTATACTGGCCTGTTCCCTCGCTCTGGTCACCAGCACCGTTTTTCCAAACAGCGGCTTCTGATCAAACCAGGCCAGTTGCGAGCGCAGCCGGACAACCTCGCCGACAACAAAAATAGCCGGCGGCTTAAAACCCTGCTCGGCCACAGCCTGCGCTGCCTGGCCAACTGTAGTGACCAATACCCGCTGCTCCGGCTTGGTGCCCCAGCGGATGACCGCTGCCGGTGTAGTGGCCGGGCGGCCGTGAGCAATCAGCCTGTCCGTAATATGGGGCAGGTTTTCCACACCCATTAAAAATACCAGTGTATCAACTGCAGTAGCCAGCTTATCCCATTGAATACCGGACTCAGCTTTGGCCGGATCCTCATGGCCGGTAACCACGGCAAAAGAGACCGCTATTCCGCGATGAGTTACCGGAATGCCGGCGTAAGCCGGTACGGAAACAGCCGAGGTAATGCCTGGTACGATTTCAAACGGCAGACCGTTTTCCACCAGTGCAAGCGCTTCTTCACCGCCACGGCCAAACACAAAAGGGTCACCCCCTTTTAACCGGACCACTGTTTTCCCCGCCCGGGCCTGATCCACCAGCAATTGGTTAATCTCTTGCTGGCCCATCGTATGGGCGCTTGAAGCCTTGCCGACGTAAATCAGCTCCGCTTCCGGCCGGGCATAAGCCAGCAGCCGGTCATCGGCCAGACGGTCATATACAATTGTATCCGCCTGCTTGATGTATTCCATAGCTTTTACACTAATCAGCTTATAGTCACCGGGACCGGCTCCCACCAGATATACCATGCCTTGCATACGTATCCCCCTATATGAACGCTATTATCAACCCGGCTTGCGCCAGGCTTTGGCAAAGCCGCTGCAAGCAGACGGCTAAAATTAACTTACACCCGCCAGACCGGCCATAATTTCCCTGCCGCCGGCGTCAAGCATCCGCTTAGCCAGCGCCTGGCCTAAAGCAGCGGCTTGCCGCTCATCGCCACAAATAGAATCCCGCACCGCGGTTGTACCGTCAACCGTTAAGATAACTGCCTCAACCCGTACAGCCTGCTGCTCAACTGTGCCATAGACCCCTACCGGCACCTGGCAGCCTCCCTCCACTTCCCGCAAAAAAGCCCGCTCGGCGGTAACGGCGGCCCGGGTTTTAGCATCATCCAAAAATTCCAGCATTACCCGCACAGTGTGGTCGCCACTGCGGGTTTCAATCGCCAGGGCCCCCTGGCCTACTGCCGGCAAACAGAGCCTGGTCGGTAAAATCTGGGTAATCCGGTCCTGCCAGCCCAGCCGCTTTAAACCGGCTACTGCCAGCACAATGGCATCAAGCTGCTCGGTTTCCAGCTTATTCAGCCTGGTATCGAGATTACCCCGCAAATCACTGATAATTAAATCCGGCCGGTAGTGCAAGAGCTGGGCTTTTCTGCGCAGGCTGGAAGTGCCCACTCTGGCTCCGGGCGGCAAGGCCTCCACCGACTTATATTGCGGACTGATCAGGGCATCGCCGGCATCAGTCCGTTCAGTAACTGCAGCCAGGATCAGCCCTTCAGGCAACTCGGTCGGCATATCTTTCATGCTGTGCACAGCCAGATCAATTTCACCCGCCAGCATCGACGTCTCCAGTTCTTTCGTAAATAAGCCCTTGCCGCCAATTCTGGCCAGCGGCACATCCAGAATTTTGTCGCCGGTCGTCACCACCCGCTGTAAGCTAACCTCCAGGCCGGCATACCGGCTCCGTAAACAATCAGCAATATAATGGGCCTGCCATAAGGCTAACTTACTGCCGCGCGTACCGATAACCAATTTTTCTTTCACTTTTTCTGCTCTCTCCTAACGCGTCAAGTTTAAATAATTTGCCGATTGCGTCAATATAAAACTGCTCATTATCCGTGCCGGCTGCTTCGTTAATGCGAACCATCGGATCACGTAATAGTTTGCGCACAATCATTTTCGACAGGCTTTCCATCACTTTACGTTGCTCTGAAGAAATATCAGGCAGCTTAGCCAAAGCCCGCTTAAGTTCACGAAGCCGTATCCGTTCGGCTTTATCAGCCAGCAGCGCCATCACCGGACGAAAGGACAGATAGCGAAACTTGTGTACTAATTCACTTATTTCCGTATCAATAATCTGCTCGGCCAGTTCGGCCTCCTGCTCCCGCAGCCGGATATTCGACTCAACAACAGCTTCCAGATCATCAATATTGTATAAGCTGACCCCGTTAATGGCCGCTACCTCAGGCTCCACATCACGCGGTACTGCAATATCAATCAATACAATCGGCTTGCCATTGCGTTTGGGCATCAGGTGAGCCACGTCCCAGGCCCTGATAATATAATGCGGCGCACCGGTTGAGGTTATGACAATATCAGCCTTGGCTGCGCATTTCATAAAATGCTCAAAAGGTACGGCTATCCCCTGAAACTTTTCCGCTAACTTTACTGCGCGGTCATATTTGCGGTTGGATACAAAAACCGTTTCCACCCCGTTATCAACCAGATGTCTGGCCGTTAATTCACCCATTTGTCCGGCGCCTAATAATAATACATTGGATTTGGATAAATCGCCGAAAATATTTTTTGCTAATTCAACCGCCGCATAGCTTACCGACACAGCGCTGAATGCAATTCTCGTTTCAGTTCTCACCTTTTTACCCACAGCAATTGCCCGGTGGAATAAAGTATTCAGAACCGTACTGGTCGTACCTACATCACGGGCGATAGAATAGGCTTTTTTCACCTGACTGAGAATCTGTCCTTCGCCGATCACTAAAGAATCCAGGCTGGAAGAAACCATAAACAGGTGTCTGATACATTCCACATCACTATAAAAAAATAAAAAATCCGCCGCTTCCTGCTGATTGGCCGCCATTTGCTCCAAAAACTTCTGCATCACCGGCATAGCTTCTTCCGCATCATCAACTGCTGCATACATTTCGGTACGGTTGCAAGTGGACAGAATGACACATTCATTCATGCCGTCACATTCCCGTACATGCCACAGGGCAGCCTTTACTTGCTCCTCGGAAAACGAAAAACATTCCCGAACTTCAACAGGAGCTGTTTTATGGTTAAGACCTAAAACTACCAGTTGCATTCCTAATCCTAGCCTCCGCCTCATTTATCTTACCTTGCCGCAGCAAGAGTATTACCTCTTCGTCAAAACTATCCCGCCAAAACTGCTCCCGTTCTCCTGCGGTCGCCAGCTTACTCTTCATTTCAGCCCGGACTGCGGCCACGATATCCAGATAGGTTCCATACTCTTCGCCATACCGTTCAGCCAGTTCCCGCCGCAATTGACTGGCGAACGCCGGACTTTTACCGCCGGTTGACACAGTCAGGAGCAAATCGCCCCGCGTAATCTGCGCCGGCACGTGAAAATTGCCAATATCCGGTTCATCAACGACATTGACCAAAATACCCCGGCTCGCGGCTTCCCGGGCAGCCTGCCGGTTGATCCCGGGGTCATCGGTTGCACAGATAACGAGAAAAAAACCGGCGAGATCTCCTTGCCGGTACAGCCTGTCCACATGATGAATGTGCTGTATTTGCGCTAATCGGCTTAAAGCGAGGGTCATCTTCGGACTCAATACTGTCACAACCGCTTCGGCCTTGAGCAGGGCGGCTGTTTTACGCTCTGCCACTGACCCGCCGCCAATCACAACACAAGGTTTCCCTGTGATCTGCAGATTAACTGGATAGAAAGGCACGAAAAGCCACATCCTTTCATATCTTAGCATAGTTCGACCTGTAACGGTAATTTCCTTTTTCGAAATGGTTTTTTATTGTCGGGCTGCATGAATTTATTGACTTTTCGCCGCAAAATAATAGTCCAGGATCTTCCGCACTGCCGGAGCCGCCGCCATCGAGCCTTCGCCGCCTTCTTCCACCAATACAGTCAATGCAATTTCCGGGTTGTCGGCCGGCGCATAACAGGAAAACCAGGAATGGACCGTCCCCTTGCCCGTTTCGGCTGAGCCGGATTTGCCGGCTACAGTGGCGCCCAGCCCTTTAAACGTCGCTGCGCCCGTTCCTTCTGTCGTCACAGCGACTAACCCTTTTCTGATCGTATCCCAAATTTCCGGCTTAAGATATACCGTTCCAGCTACCTCCGGCTGATACCGTCTGATCACTTTACCGTCGTCGGCGGACAGGACCTTCTCCACAATCAGCGGCCTGTACATAATACCGCCGTTGGCTACAGCCATTAACAGCAGGGTCTGCTGCAGCGGCGTCGCCAGATAATAGCCCTGTCCAATTGCTGCAATCAGCGTCTCACCGGGATACCACGCCTGGTCATAAACAGCAAGCTTCCAGTTCTCCGTTGGGACCAGTCCGGCCGCTTCACCCGGCAGTTTAATGCCACTGGGCCGTCCAAAGCCGAAAGTCAGGGCATAACTGGCTAAACGGTCGGCGCCCAGGCGATGACCCAGCTCATAAAAAGCAGGATCGCTTGACCAGGCCAAGGCCCCGATGATATCCAAATCGCCCAGCCCTTTGGTATTCCAGCCGTAAAAGCTCCAGCCATTTAAGACATAGACACCCCGGTCATGAAAAATCTCAGTTGCGGTAGTAAGCCCTAAATCCAGCGCCGCCGCCGCAGTTACGATCTTGAACACCGAACCGGGCGGATATGCGCTTTGCATTGTTTTGTTCGTCAGCGGATGATCGTCATTCATGACCAATACATTCCAGTCTTTACTGCCAATTCCCCCGGCAAACAGGTTCGGATCAAACCCCGGACTGCTTGCTAAAGCCAACACCCCGCCGGTCTTTACATCCAAAGCGACCACAGCTCCGCCGGTCGCCGGCGCTCCCAGCCTGCGGGCCTGCAGGATTTGCTCCTTCAACACAGCTTCAGCCGTCTTTTGCAGATTGGCATCCAGGGTCAGTACCAGCCCCTGGCCTGTAGCCGCCTTTTTTTCTCCCACCAGCTGGACTTCCTGCCCCATGGCATTCACTTCAACCTGTAAACCACCCTCCTGTCCTCTCAGCAGGTCTTCCCAAATCTTCTCGATACCCGCCTTGCCAACCAGATCATTGACCTGATAGCCCTGACTTTTGCGCTGCCGGTACTCTTCCTCGCTAATTATGCCGATATAGCCCATTAAATGCGCAGCCAGTTCGTTATATAGATAGTGCCGCACCGGTATTGCTTCAATTAATACGCCGGGCAAGCGCTCTTTCCGTTCCTCAATCCTGGCAATAGTCGCGGCGTCAACATCCCGCCTCAAACGTACAGGCGTATAGGGATTATCCGCCGCGGCTTGCAGCATTTGCTTAATTTCAGCTGCGCTGCAGCCAAGAATCCCGGTTAGTATCCCCGTCGCATCATGCTCATCCGTATAGTTAACAGGAATAATTGAAATGGCGAAGGCCGGCCGGTTACTGACCAGGACTGCGCCATTCCGGTCATAAATGATCCCTCTCGGCGCCGGATCGGAAATCTGGTGAATCCGGTTTTCCTCGGCAATTTTTTTATACTGCGCGCCCTGATATAATTGCATCCACACCAATCGCAGCAGCAGGACAGCCATAGCCGCAACAACCAGTAAAGCCAAAACTTTTATCCGGCGTGATTGTTCGAGATCCCACATCGCACCGCCTCCCTTCCCTGACCTTACTATTATTTCAACAACAGCGAAAAAAATCCGGCCTGCAGCGTAATTCTGCCGGCCGGAATCATTTTTATTCTTTATTGGCAATATAATCTGTTCCCACCAAAATTGTGGCTTGCACATCCTTGCTTTCATCCTTGGTAACCTGCAGTGAATAGTGAAAAGGCATATTGGTCAGTTTATTGACAACATTGCTGTTCGTTGTATTCGACACCACAACCGTATTCCGGTAAGCCACCGTTAAATTGGCTACGCCAACCACTTCAAATCCCTGTTTTTTCAACACAGCGGCAATTTCCTTGCCTGCACTTTCCGAACCGCTGGCATTCAGCACCTCTACTTTTACCTTGGCCGGAGAGGTGGATTTAGCCTTTTGCTTTTGCTTAGCCTTTTGCTTAGACTCAGACTTTGGCTGGTCCTCTTCGTCTTTTTCATCAGCCTTGTTGTCTTTATCATCCTTGGCCGTCGTTTCGGTATCAGGTTTTACTTCCTTGGGCGTTTCCGCCACTTTCATCTCTTTGGGAATGGAGGTTTCATAGTCCCGCGCCTCCTGCCTGGCGGTAGCAGCATATTGAGCGCCCATTTCCAGGCCCAGCGTCTGGGCAAGATGTTGCCTAAGCGCCACAATATCGGGCAGCCAATAGCTGATATCGCTGATATATGCCGGTTTTCCGGGAACCATATCGGTCTTAAGCCCGTTTTTGTAGGCATCATTTAAAATCCGGGCCAGATTTAGCATTTCAGTCGTAGTCATATCTGTTTTAATTGCTGAGCTCACTTGCTGAATGATGGCCGGTATGCGGGTGATCACCGACGGGCTGGCAACCTCTTTCATCAACGCCTTGATAAATTTTTGCTGCCGCTGAACGCGGCCGATATCGCCATCTTCATCACGGTAGCGAACATATTGAATCGCTGCTTCACCATCCAAATGCTGCAAGCCCGGCTGCAGGTCAATAACCAGCCCGCCATCGCCATCATAAGGATCTTCATAATACATCCTTTTTTCAACCTCAATATCTACGCCGCCAACTGCATCAATAATTTTATTAAAAGAATGAAAATCAATCATAATATAACGGTCAATTGAAATACCCAGCAAGCCTTCCACTGCCTGCTGCGTCAGCTTATGCCCGCCATTGGCGTAGGCATGATTGATTTTATCATAACCATGTCCCGGAGTTCTCACTCTGGTATCACGGGGAATGGAAAGCATGGCCACTTCTTTGGTATTGGTATCTACAGTTACCAAAAACAGAGTATCGGAGCGGCCGACGTCATCTGAACGTTCATCCACCCCCAAAACCATAATATTCATTTTATTTTGGGCTGTCATCAATTCAGTTGGAGGATCCTCAGGCCGTTCAAATAAACCGGTGCTGAACCAATAATAAGATGCGCCGGTTGCCATTACAAATATCGACAATGCCGCCAAAACCGCAAGTATCCGTTTAATCTGGATCTGCTTCTGTTCAGAAAGACGCTTTTCCAAACGGCTCATAAATGCACTCCTTTCTTTCTGTACATTCAGAAATATGCAATCAAAAAAAACTGACTGCCCCAGCCAAAGTCAGCACTGAACTGAAACTGTCCGGCAATTCGCTTCAGTCCGGGCAGTTTCTCCATCGGCAATTATGTGCAAAGCGTTGTTTTAGCCATAATAAACAAGCCCCCTAATGGGAGCTTGTTCTAGTATAACAAAATACAACAGTTTTCGTCAAGTTCACCGGCGATAGGTCAGGCTACATCATAACCCTGCTCTTCAATCGCTGACTTTATCCGGGCAATACTAAGAATAGACGCATCGAACTCCACCGTCAATTGCTTGGCTGCCAAATCAACTTCGGCCGTTTTTACGCCAGGCAGAGCGCCAACTGCCGTTTCTACTGCATTCTTGCAATGGTTACAACTCATGCCTTCAACTATGAAAGTTTGTTTCTCCATTTGATGACCCCCTGTTTAACTGCTTTTATTTAATCATTCGCGCGGCAGTACAAAAAACCTGCCATAACAGCGTCTGATTTTCAGTCTGACGTTATTTTAAGTTTTAACCTCGGTTTGACGAAATTTCCAACCAGCCCGGCGAATTATATTTTGCACCAGCTTTGTGGCGTACTCTGCCCATTTTCAAACCGGACTTAATGGTTATTTCCCCGATATTTTCCATAAAACAACATATTTTTACGCTGGCCTCGGGGGAGTGCTTTGCAGGTTTTTATTGCAATATGCCGAATATTATTTTACTTGAAAAAGCAATTCGTAAACTATTTAAAAGAGGGAACGTATGCAACGAATTTCACTTCATAACCTCAAACCCGGAATGGTCGTCGCCCGTAATATTTATAGTGCTGACGGCCAGCTTATGCTTTGCGCCGATGTTACTTTGACCGCTGCTTATATCAGGCGCCTGCACCAGTTGGAAATCGCTTCCGTCTACATAAAACATGCCAGTTTCCCTGATCTTGAAATGCCGGAAATTTTACGGGAGGAGACACGGGTCCAAACCATTAAAAACATAAAAAAAGTGTTCGAAAATGTCCAGATTTGCAATAAGCTTGAATTGTCGGCGCTCCAGCCGACCATCCAAACAATCGTAGCTGAAATTACCCAGAATCGCAATGCAATGATTCACCTGACCGATGTCCGTTTATATGACGATTACACCTTTGCCCATTCTGTTAACGTCTGCGCCTTAGCCACCATGATTGCCGTAACCCGCGACTATACCCCGGCCCGGCTTGGCGAACTGGCCCTGGGCGCCTTGCTTCATGATATAGGGAAGACGCTAGTTCCGCTGAACATATTGAATAAGCCGGGCAAATTGTCTGATGATGAATTTATGATCATGCGCACCCATTCTGAAGCCGGCTTTGAATTACTGCGTAAATCTTGCGCTGAAATGTCGGTAGTCCCGATGCATGTTGCTTACCAGCACCAGGAACGTTATGACGGCAAAGGCTATCCGCGGGGTCTGAAGGAAGGCCAGATTCACGAATATGCCCGGATTGTGGCGATTGCTGATGTTTATGATGCCCTGACCTCCGATCGTCCCTACCGCAAAGCGATGCTGCCTCATCAGGCTTACGAGATTTTACTGGCCTCTTCCGGAACGCATTTTGACAGTGAACTGCTCCAAAGCTTTTTAAATCACGTTGCCATTTATCCGGTTGGCAGCACGGTTCAGCTCAATACCGGAGAGTTTGGCGTAGTTACCAGCGTACCGTCCGGATTGCCTTTCCTGCCGGTTATTCAGCTGATTGCCGATGCGAATAAGCAAAAACTTACTGCAGGTCAACAACTCAAGCTTGCCGAATGCCCGGGCCGCTGTATCCGGAGAGTTCTCACCGAAGAAGACGTACTGTCGCTGCTTTCCTGAAATGCCGGATAAGCTAGCTTCCTCTCCGTCTTTGCGGAACATCAACCGCTGTTTGCCCCTGTACCTCTCAAAATGATTTTTCCAGCCTAAAAATGAGAGGATATGCAGTAAAACTGCATATCCTCTCCATTTTTGTTTAATTTAAGCTTCATAGCTTTGCGTATAGGCCTGTTCCAGCACAGAGTCAGGCAGCTCGTTTTCCCAGCGGGCAACAACGACTGCCGCCACACAGTTGCCAACAACATTACAGGCTGTACGGGCCATATCCATAATACGGTCAACCCCCAGAATAATGGCTATCCCTTCAACCGGAATTCCGAAAGCGGAGGCCGTACCGGCAATAACAATCAGTGAAGCGCCCGGCACTGCAGCAATTCCTTTGGTTGACAGCATCAGGGTCAAGACCATCAGCAGCTGCTGCGATAAATCAAACGGTATGCCGTAGACCTGGGCGATAAAGACAACCGCTAAGGCGCTGTACAAGGTAGAACCGTCCAGATTAAAGGTGTAACCTGTAGGCAATACAAAAGTTACAATATGCTTGGGAACACCGAATTTTTCAAGCTTTTCCATTGCGATCGGCAACGCCGCTTCACTGGCAGCGGTTGAAAAGGCCAGAATAACAGGCTCCTTAATGGCTCTAAGCAAATGAAAGAAATTAATCCGAAAAGTGACAGTTGCACCGGTAACCAGCAGCAGGACAAACAGCACCAGCGCAAAATACAGCGAGCCAACCAATTTGGCCAGGGGAATGAGCATATCCAAGCCAAATTTGCCGACCGTGTAGGCAATCAGCGCAAATACACCGATTGGCGCCAGTTTCATGACATACCAGGTGACTTTAAACATGATCTCAGCAACACTTTTTGACAAATCAACCACCGGCTTGCCGACAGGTCCCAGTGAAGCGGCCGCAACGCCAAAGAAAGTAGAGAATAATATGATTTGCAGCATATCTCCCCGGCCAGCGGCATCCACTACGTTCGTAGGTACAATATTGACAATCATTTGCATCATATCAATCGACTTTTGGGCTGCAGCTGTTACTGTACTGGTATCGGCCGCTACACTGGTTACGCCAGCGCCCGGCTGCACGATATTTACTACCGCCAAACCAACAAACAAGGCCAATGTGGTGGCAAGCTCAAACCAAATAATGGATTTTGCACCCAGCCGGCCTAATTTTTTAAAATCACCGGTTCCGGCAATTCCCATAATCAATGAACTAAAGACCAATGGCACCACAATCATTTTGATCATCCGGATAAACATATCGCCAACCGGTTTCAATGCCACTCCGTAATTGGGAAAAATGTAGCCAAATATAATCCCAAGCATGAGGGCAATGAATATTTGAGTGGAAATACCGACTCCCTTACCTTTTGCCATTCCAAAAACCTCCCTTAAACAATTCGACGCACGGTACTAGGGTAAATATAAGTGCTTGAATATAAAAAACTACAAAATCCGACGAAACATTGTTTTGTATACTTATTCATTGTTTAAAAAATCTAAATATTCCCACAACCTCTGCCAGGAATTCATTCTTTTACAAAGATTTGGCAAAAAAAAACATCTGCATCAACCGCAGATGTCTATTCACCGGCCAGGAACAACAGGCCTTCAATAAATTTCTTTACATTAATCTTGCCATGGTACTGGCTTTTCCCGAGAATAAAGTTCATTTCCTGACGTACCTCTTTAAATTCAAATAACCCGGTACTATATAACTGAAATTTTTCATTATGATAATCATCGACGCCTAAATTGGCTAAATTCTGCATCGCTTTTATTATTGAACGCCGAATCCGCTGCTCAATTGTTTTAACATCAGTACTGATCTGCAGCGACAGCTGCTGATATACCTCATGCAGCTGGTATGACTTCCCTGAGCCATGAACAATTTGATCAATCAGCTGGGCTACCTGGTAAATATTCTTAGCCCCTGCTTCACCAATGATGCCCATATCGGAAAAAGCTTTATATATTTTCGGCCTTTTGTTTATTTCAAAACTTTGAACAGCCGGGCTTGCCGCTGTACCGGACGCTCCGGAGGCATAGCGGGCGGTTGTCTGTGATATTAACGTCACAAACTGCTTTAATTTGCGGCTTTCCTGAACTTTGTTCAGCACCGAAACAAGCTCGAGTACATTGATTGGCTTATGAATAAAAAATTCAATGCCATTCTCATACGCCTGCGTAATCATTTGCTGGCTGTCGCTTTCCGATATCATGATAAAAGACGCTGTCGTGTTGTCCCGCAGTTTTTTTATCAGGGCCACCCCATCCTGGCCCGGCAGCAGCAAGTCAACCAGTACAATATCCGGCTCTGCGTCCAGGATGATTTGCTCGGCTGACAGCCCGTCCTCGCATTCAGCCACTAAGCGCCCTAATCCCGCCTGCTCGATAATATTATAAATGATTTTTCTGATGCTGATATCATCATCAACAACGACAAATCTAAAAGACAATTGGCACACCTCCCGCTATCAATGATCATTACGATTCGTGGAGATATAAACAGCGCCGGGGCAAATGCACGGCAAAGGTAGTGCCTGTACCGGCAGCTGATGTCACTTCAATCCGCCCTTGCAGATGCTCGACCAGATTTTTCACATGGGAGAGCCCCAGACCTGTTGACATTTTACCGGTATACGGGCAAAATTTTGTTGAATAACCAGGCTGAAAAATAAGCTCATAGTCTTCCGGTTTTATCCCGCTGCCGTTATCTGAAACATAAAAGCTGACCATACTGTCATTGCTCGCTTGTTCGATTTTAATCGCGCAGCCATCCGCACAGGCCTCAATTGCGTTAATCATCAGGTTATTCAATATAGAAACGATGAGATAGTGCTGATCGGTCAAAAAATCATTTTCATAATGAAAGCTTATTGCCAATTGCTTGCCTGTCTGCCCGGTAACCCGCACGGTGTTCTGTTCAATGATAAAGAAAATTTCCGATAGGCGCAGCCCCTGTTCAATGGCCGAAGTCTCCAGAACTTTCTCAATGCCGGTAACCACCCGGTAATAATCTTTTTTTACTTCATGGATTTCCCTGGCTACCGCCAGCGCCCGGCCTGCCTGCTCCTCACACCCCGGCCGCTGACGCTCGTTCAGGTTCTGATACAGCAGGTAGCTCTGCTCCATTATGCTTTCAATATTCTGGGATGATTTTTGCAAATAATACAATTCTGTCTTTAATTGCGCAGCCAGTACCGTAAGCTCGGCATAACGCGCTAACCGGTCTTCAGCCAACGCAAAATCCCGGTATTGTTTAAGGGCATAATAGCTGGCAATAGCGATTACCGGCCGCAACACCCCCACAGTTGCCACAGTTACCAGCAAAGTCTCAATATTTGCCGTGAACAGTTCTGAACGAACCAGCAACTCCATACAATTACTTAGAATATCCGCCAGGCTGAGCAGCAACATCAATCCCAGCGCATGCTGCAGATAAGCCCGGATGTTAAAAAATCTAAAACAGGCGCCATAGGCGAAGTAATAGACAATTGCCGGCCAATTGTGTCCTATGGCAATCGCAAACTCGGCTAATCCGTACGGCAGATAAATGATGCTTCGCATGAAAAAGATTGCCAGGCCGCTGCAAGCTGCGGTGGTGATGATTGGCAATCGCGGAAAATACAATAGCAAAGCTGCTAAAACAGCAACCCCCAGGGTAAAGCGAAAATGGCTTTGAAAAAAAGGGTACACAAATACCATTCCGGCCAGCGCCACCAGCACGATTGAATTGATCATTAGTTTATGTTGGTCATACCATTGTTTTAACAAAGCGGTTCACCTGTAAAAGCAATTTGAAATTACCAAACCCCAATGGCTAGTTTAAATTGTTGCAATTATATATTATAGCCTGAATAAGTTTCTAATACAACCTCCTGCCGCCCGCCTGAAAAAGTTGCCTGGCTAAGAGCCTCGCACCGTAGCCTGAAATACCAAAAAAAGCCGGATTACTGCGTCTGGTTGAGTAGTCAGGCAGTTATTTCCGTCAATTAAGAATAACCGCAATATTCAAGCTGCTGCGCCAGGGGCATTTTTCCCCTAAACCATATATAATATTTCTAAGGCTTGGCCATACTAAAGCATCACAAGCATCAAGCTATAGACCCTTCTCAATCCGCTTGAAAAAGCTCTATTTTGACCGTGTGAAGCGTAATTCTTAGTATAATAAGGGGGAGTGTGTTCTTATGACTGATTCGAAAGGTCTTACTGTAATGCCACCACTTGACGGTCCTGCAGTGAAATTAATTGAGGAGGCAATTGTTAATTCTCCCACCAAGACCATTTTTCTGGAAATTAACAATGCGATTTATCAACTTTCCCGTGAAGGACGCTGGTTCAAGTTTTCCCAGCTTACGAAAAAAAGAACGATTAAACGTTCGGCTATTTACGAAACAATAACCGAAATATACAATCAGTTGGTGCATGGCCGCGCCTGGCACATTCAGTACTCCGGCGCTTAATTAAAGCAATTGTCGCAAAGATCGGCTTATGGCCGTAAACACTATGTCTGTTAAAACGCAAACTTCCGTCTATAAAAAATGTTACCTGGTTTTCCAGGTAACATTTTTATGTTACTTGCTGATTTTAACGCCACACCTTACGGCAAACAGTCAGAAAATCCGCCAGCACCTGGGCCGTCAGCCCCCAGATAACCCGGCCTTCATACTGGTAAAACAGGACCTCATAAGTCCGCCGCCGTTTCCATTCGGAACTATAGTCCGGCACTAACGCAAAAGGAAAATCATCCAGCGGACGGTTGCCCATCTCCATATGGGCGGCAAGCGGCTCAGACGCCAGCAGAAAGTCCAGTGGCACCGTAAAAACCTCGGCCACTTCATCATGGCTTAAATGAAAGTTAGCAGCAATGATGCGCCCAATATGAGGCTTTAAAATAACGCCAATCGGGCTGACTACTTCGTTCATTTCACCGAGAACTTGAATATTTCCGGGGCTTATCCCAAGTTCTTCAGCGGTTTCGCGCACAGCAGTCGCTTCACTGTTTATATCCAACGTTTCCACCCGGCCGCCGGGAAAACACACTTCGCCGGGCTGCCAGCTCAATTGACTGGCGCGCACTTCAAATAAAACAGCAAGCGCATTGTTCCTTTCAACTAATGGAATAAGCACAGCAGCCGGAAAAAAACCCATCCCGTTTACGCTATCTTTTGCGCTCTCAGCTAAGGCCGCTTTTAGCTCAACCAATAATTGACTGTTCATAGTATCCTCCTGTGATTTATTGCTTATTACGGGATTTATTGAATTCTAATCATAATGGCGGTCGCATCATCGGTGCGGCTTTTACTGCGGGACAGGCTTGTCAGCTGTCCAATCGCCCGGCCATAGTCGGCCAGTTGGCAGGAACCTTCGCCAAGCAAGTCATACAGTCCATCGCTCAAAAAATAAAACTTATCACCGGCGGCAAAGGGAATGGTATGCTGTTCAAAATCTCCGTCCGGCAGCAAGCCGATAAAAGTACCTGGTGTTTTAATCATTCCATGCGCCTGTTTAGTATATGCCAAAAAATAATTGATGCCTGCTGCAACATAGGTTAGCGTATGCTCGTTAAAATCAAGTTCAAAGGCGATAAGCCCGGCAAATGAATCTTCCGTAAAACACGAACTGGAAATAAGATTTAGCTCGGCTACCCGCTCAGCAAGCGAAGCCCGCTTTTCAAAAACAGGTCTGCCCAATACTCTCAACGCCGATGTCTGCAAGGCTGTCGGCAGGCCATGACCCATAACATCGGCAATATAACCCACGAATTTGTTTGCTCCCTCCAGCCGGAAATAATCAAAAGTATCGCCGCTAACCAAAGTATATGGTTCATAAATCGTGTTAATTACTAATTTGTCATTCGTTAATGCGGGCGGCAGGAAACTCCGCTGGATTTTTCCGGCCAGCGATACTTCCTCGCGCAGCCGGCCCTCGGCTAACTGCAGGGCAGTCTCAGCCTCTTTTCTGGCTGTTATGTCCTCTTTTACCGCCAAATATTTGGTAATCTTGCCATCCGTGTTTTTTATTGCTGATATGGATGCCAGTTCCCAGTATAAATCACCGTTTTTTTTCTTATTATGAAACTCGCCCCGCCATTCTCCGCCAGCAGTAATCGTCTCCCATAATTCCTGGTAAACTTCCGGCGGCTGTTCCCCGGATTTTAAAATGCGCGGATTCTGTCCAAGCGCTTCTTCCCGGTCATAACCAGTAAGCAGGCAAAATTTTGAATTTACATATTCAATCTTGCCTTCCAGATCGGTAATTACAACACTGCTGGGATTTTGCTCAATGGCATGGGACAAATAAATCAATTTATTTTCCAGTCTTTGGCGTTCGGTAATATCCCGCACAATTAGCAGAAGCGGCGCAGCCCCGCCCTGCTCAACTTCGCACACCCTCAATTCAGCCGGAAAGCTGCTGCCGTCTTTCCGGAAATGAATGGCTTCCACCAATCCGCAGCAGGGCTGGCCGCCGGCGGTAAAAATGCTTATGCCGCCGCCTAATTCATTTAAAGTCATTGTCAGCATCTCGGAACGCTCATAGCCATAGGCCTGAACAGCCGCATCATTTACTGCTGCAATGCGGCCGCTGCTGTCCAAAAGCAGCATAATTTCACAAACACTGCGCCACAAATGCTCAAAAATGGGCGGCTGTTGATGATCACTACTCATTACTACACCTATTCCCGGCAGACCGGAAACAGCATCAGCCTAATTCTGCGACAACAGGATGTCTCCCCTAAAGCTTCGTAGTCGTCAGCCGACATTATGGCCCCGCCTCCGTTAGCGCCTGCTTTGCATAAACGCTGCTTTACGCACAGTTTAAGATTGACGTGCTTCAGCCGTAACCTGTTATTGCAATTCAAATACCTTGTTCAGTCGGGTCAGTTCAAATAGTTCCTTAACGATTCCGCTGAGACCCTTGATGATTACTTTGCCGTTATTCTGCAGCGCCCGCTTATGGATAGCCACAAGCACGCCCAAACCCGAGCTGTCAATATACTCGACGCTGGCCACATTAATACAGAAAATACTGTGGCCTTTGTCAATATAATCAATTAGCTGTTCACGCAGGCTTGCCGCTTCCTCGACATAAATACTGCCATTCAGCGTTACTGTCACCTGCTTATTTTCAACGGAGAACTCGCTGGTCATGATACCACTCCTTATTGCCTAAGTTAAATTTTAAACCGCTCAACAGAACCGCGCAATTCATTGGCCATTGCACTGGTTTGCTCAGCGCTGCTTGCAACCGTCTCGACGGCTGCGGTAGTTTCCTGCGTAGCGGCCGCAACCTGCTGCGCATTGGAGGCCATAGTCTCAATGCCGGTAGCAACGGTATTAATCAACTGAACAATTTTATCCGATGTGGCAACCTCATCATCGGTAACACTGACGATCTGCTGCATATCCGCAACCGTTCCCTGAACCGCCTCCAGAATATGTCCCAGCGCCAGGCCCGCCTTTTGCACCGATTCAACGCCTGCTTCAGCTTCCCGTCTGCTTTTCTGCATTGAAGAAACAGCGGCCGATGTACTTCCGGCAATCTTTTGCACCAATGCGGTCACCTGCTCAGCCTCTTTATTGGAGTGCTCGGCCAGTTTTCGGACCTCCTCGGCAACTACAGCAAAGCCACGTCCGGCTTCTCCGGCTCGTGCGGCCTCAATAGCGGCATTTAAAGCAAGCAGATCGGTCTGCTTGGCAATACCGGTTATAGTATCTGTGATATTGCCGATTTGCTCAGAATAATGGCTTAAAGCAACAATCAACTCTTCGGTAGCCACTGTCTGATTTTTAATGTTATCCATCCGGGACACAGTCTCTTCTACCGTGGCTTTTCCATTTTGCGCCGCCGACAACGTCGCTTCGGAATCCTTGGCGGAAGCTGCCGCACACTTCTTGGCAATTTGAATTAAGGCTGATAACTGGAGCAATACCTCCGATGTCTCAATTGCCGATTTTGTACTGTTATCCGCTTCACCGGCCACCTCATCAATATTTTTGGCAACCTGAGTCGCGGTTGAGGCAACCTGTTCACTCGACGCCGCCATTTCTTCCGATGCAGCAGCCAGTTCCACAGCAGCTTTACGCACAACGCCCACGACTTCCGACTGATGTGAAATCATCGCATTAAAGGCAGTCGTAAGCTGGCCGGTTTCGTCCGATCCATATACCTCGCCGCGCACGGTTAGATCGCCGTTGCCGGCGTTGTCCATAAGCTGCTGCATATGTTTAACCGGATCAACCACCATCCTGGCAATCGCAAAACCCAGCCCCGCGCATACCGCAATGGCAATCACCATGATAAACAGCATAATTGTGACAGAGCTTTCGTATTCCGCTTTGATTTCATCATTGGTATCGTTTATTTTCCGGTCATTATATTGCGAAATTTCTTCCCTTAGCACCCCTGTTTGGTCTAAAAGCGGCAAAGCCTTTTGTTTAAAATAAGCGTAGGCTTCCTGATTGCGGCCTGTCAGCGCCAGGCCGACAGCAGTCTCACGTTCCTCACGGTAAACTTCGGCCAGTTGCTTATATTTAGCAATTCGCTCGGCTTCATAAGCATCCGGGGCAAAGGCTTCATAGCTGGTGAACATTTCATCCATTTGCTGAGTGATTTGTTCCAGTTCAGCGCTCAATTGCCGCTGCAGGTTTTGATCTGTAGCAAAAAGCAGTTCCATTGTTCGCGCTTCAGCTAAACGGGACAGCCGCCGGGTATCATTCACCAGCATGGCCGGCACCACCCTGTCCTCATACATCTTATGAGAATTATCGTTCATCTTGTTCGTGTAATAGAAGCCGGTAATACTTGTGAGCAGCAAAGCTGTCGCACTCACAAGTATGATGACAAGCAGCTTGTGAAAGATCTTAAGATTGCGTAACCATGCCATACCTTCAACATCCTTTCAGTATTGATCCCACACCCGGACAGCCCTGAGTTCAGCTGCTATCCTGTCTCTCCCGGCACACGTTTCATCAACAGAACCTCATTGCCGCATTTATTATATATTACATAATCGGCGATCGCTTTCATCAAAAAAACGCCTCGCCCCGACTCCGACCAGGCAATATCCTCGAACCGCAGCGGTGCTTTTGCCGCTTGGCAGTAAGCCCCGGCAGCCGCAAACCCGGCGCCGCTATCCTTAACCCTAATAATCAGCCGCTTTCCTTTAAGCAAGCGAAATTTGACGGTGACAGTGCCGGCTCCGCTCCTGCCCCCATACTGGATGGCATTATTCACTGCTTCATTAAACGCAATAACCATTGCAGCGCATTTAGATCCAAGGGTTTGTTTAATATACTCATTTACACAATGGCGGATGACTCTATACCCTTCCTGCCCCCGAAAACTTACCTGCAACCTGTGCATAACCCCAATCCGACTCCTTTACAACCTATTACTGTTCATTAAATTTACAATGGCAATTATCATTTCAAACAGCAAATTTGTAATTATTGTTAAATAATTCGTCATTATTTGCTAATTACCTGTCTAAATCAACATAGATTTTAATAGGCAAAGGTATTTTCGGAATCGGAGCTGCGCAGCCATTATGACGGAAAAACAAAAACAGCGGCATTTAAGTGCCGCTCCAGCTACGCATTCCCGTACAGCCCTCTCCGGCCAGGCGGCAGGCCCGCCGCTGCCGGCTTGCTCAGCAATTCACTCTTTTCTTAAATAAACGGTTTGGACCGGGTAAGGTACTTTTATACCGGCCATACGATAGTTCCGGTGCAGGCGTTTAATAAATTCATGTTTGACCAAATACTGAGCCGCAAATTCCTGTACACACATAAGGACATTATACTGTACGCTATACTCGCCAAAGCTGTTAAAGCGCACAACAGGCTCATAGTCCGGCATACCCCCGGGAACTTCAGCCATCACTTCCCTGGCTGTCTCAGCAGTAATCCGTTCCACCTGCTCCAAATCGCTGTTGTAACTAACACCGATCGGCATTAGGATGATGAGCGATTTTGTCGGCAGCGAAAAATTGATAATCTTAGCTGTCGCCATTTTTGAATTCGGCACAACAATCATGTTTTCCGTCAAATCCCTGATTGAGGTATTGCGCCAGGTAATATCAATAACATAGCCTTCTTCGCCTGTGTCTAACCGAATATAATCACTTGGGCGGATTGGCCGGGAAAACAAAATATGCAGCCCGGCGAAAAAATTGGATAGCGTATCCTGCAATGCCAGAGCTACTGCCAGACCCCCTACCCCCAATGCGGTCAGTAAAGGAGTTATTGATATCCCTAAGGATTGCATAATAATTAAAGCGCCAATAATAACCAGCAAGCTAATGGTTAAATTGGTAAAAATGGAGGTCGAAGGAAACGCCCGCCGGCTCTTTTTGGCGTAAACGTTAATTACCCCTACGGCAATATGCGCTGCGGCTGCAGTAACCGATAATACAAAGATTACAATCAGCACGCTTTTGGAAATGCCGGTAATGTTGTAAGGCAGCGGAGTGACCAGCACAACGCTGTATAAACCGGCAATAAACAACCATTTAATCAAGCGCCCGCGTAATGCGCAAACGATAACTTCATCACATTCCCATTTGGTTGCATCTGCTAATTGTTTTAATTTGGTCAGCAAATACCGCTCTACGGCATAGCCAATCAATACAGCGGCTAAAATGATTGCCAAGGCTCTTCCTATTTGCGTCAAAAGCACTGATTCCGCCATTCCCTGTTCCTTTCTGACTACAATTTATCCTCTGGGCAAAAATACTCGTTCAGCATCTATTTTCTCCTCCTATGGTTGATATTAGCCAACAAAGATGAGTATTTTGAAAACAAAGCGATGCGTTGGCATCAGCACCGCCCCTTTCAGGGCCGTACTTTCAGCGTATATGACTTAACTACTGTGTTCCCTCACTGCCGTCAGCATCACCAAGGAGCATGCGGCCGTTAGGCATAAGCGGAGGTTAAGCGGCAGCGGCGCAGCGTTGCATAATGGCCGCACCCTCCGGGCCTTCTCATTCGCACAATAAAAAAACACCCGTCGCAAGACAGGTGTTTCTCAATCAGCAGCTTTCTATCCTCCCAGGCCGTTTCCAACCAAGTACTTTCGACGTATACGAGCTTAACTACTGTGTTCGGTATGGGAACAGGTGGAGCCTCGCAGCTATCGCCACTGAATCGTCAGGTGAATATCCTTGAAAGGTATATTCCCTGAAAACTTCACAGAAGATATTCATTTTAGGATGGTTTTTGCTTCGTTAGATTGTCGCGATGTACATTATGGATGTTATCGCTCCGCTCTAAC